>CAZPJJ010000118.1:0-10481 GCA_964586535.1 uncultured Acidobacteriota bacterium
ACCGAGAGCAACTTGAAACCCTCGCGCCCCGCTTCGCGCTCAGTGAGCATGCCGCTTGCTAAGAGTGGGAGTCAGGCGGGCCGCCCGGCCGCTCGTTCGTCCCGATCGAGAGAGCGTGCCGGGCTCCCGCTTCGCCGGCCTGTCTGTCTCCAGGCCCGCTATCCAGAAAGAAACACACACGCTCGATGCGGCCCAGCGATGCCGCGGAGCCTATGTTCCCGGGGAGAGAGCGGCGGTAAGGGAAGGACCGTCGCTCGCGGGAGTGCGAGCCCATGGTGTCGACCGAGATTCAACAGGCGCCCGCCCCGGCGACCGATCGCACGCGTGAGGAAGAGCGCATCCGCCTCGCGCATCTCGCGTCACGGCGACTCGCCGAGACCGGAGCGGCGGGATTGCTCGTCGTCGATGCGTCGTTTCTCGCCGATGTCGAGCGGCTCTACGGCCGGCTCGCTCAACGCACGGCGTTCAAGACGCTCGGCGAACTGGCCGAGCGCTTCTTGAAGTCGTACCTGCACCCAGGCGACATCATCATGCAGACAGAATCGGGGCGGGACGAACTCGTCGTGCTCTTCTTCCGTCCGCGCTCGAGCCCGCGCTTCTTCATCGACACGCTGCCCGGACTGCCGCTGGCTCTCTCGGACTTCTTGACGGACAACCGAAGCAAACTCGCTCCCGGCGAAGTCACGCCCAGCGCGCGCGTGCCCGTCGGCTCCTCTCTGCTGCTTCACGACCCCGGCGTGCAGAAGGCGCGCGAGATGCGCGCCGCGCTCGAAGAGGCGCGGCAGGACGCGGTCTTGATGGCCGCGATCGACGAACGCGAGACGCGCCTCGCCGTCGCGAAGCTCGTGTTGGGCCGCTCACTCGACGCCGCATATCAGCCGATCGTCGGACTCGAGTCTCGCCAGCTCTACGGCTACGAGGCGCTCCTACGCCTGCCGAAGGATGCCGCGATCGACTCGCCCGAGCGGCTCTTCGCGCTCGCCAGGCGCTTCGGCATGCTCTTCGATCTCGACGGCGTGTGCCGCATGGCCGCGCTGCGGGGCGTTCGCGGCCGCTTCCCTGCCGACAAGAAGCTCTTCCTCAACGCCGTTCCCTCGGCGATCCACGATCCTCGCTTCCGCGAAGACCAACTCCGCCACACGCTCGAGTCGTGCGGGCTCGCGCCGACGAACATCGTCTTCGAGCTTTCGGAGCGTGAGTGCGCGGCGAACGTTCAGCGCGTACGCGAGGCGCGAGAGCAACTGCGTTCGCTCGGCATCGAAGTCGCGCTCGACGACACCGGCGCCTCGCTCTCGAGCCTGGCCGCGGTGATGGGCCTCGATCCCGACTACATAAAGATCGACATCTCGATGATCCGCTCGATCGACACGGACACGGGCCGACAGCATCTGCTGCGCTCGCTGCATGCGTCGGCCGAAGGCATCGGCGCGTCGATCATCGCCGAGGGCATCGAGACGGCAGAGGAAGTCGCCGTCCTCCAGGACATCGGCATCCGCTATGGCCAGGGCTACCTGCTCGGCCTTCCGGACGCGATCGGCTGATTCCGACCGGCCTCGCCGTATCTTCCGCGCATGGACGTCGACGCCCCGGTCGCGGCGCGCCGCGCCGCGCTCCGTATCCTCTGCGGACTCCTGGCCTTCGGAAGCGCGGAAGCTGCGAGCTACCGCAATCCGCTCCCGATCGACGCAGGCGCGCTCGGTGACGTGACATCCTGCGCGGACCCCACGCTCGTGCGCGCCCGCGAAGCCGACGATCCGCACTGGTACATGCTCTGCACGCAGGATCCGCTCTCGGGGGCCGACCGCGACGCGGGCGGTGCGCTCGTCTTTAGGCGCATTCCGATCTTCCGCTCGTTCGACCTCGTCGACTGGCAATTCGTGGGCGAGGCCTTCGACGCGCCGCCGGCCTGGGCGGCGGCGGGCGCCGCGCTCTGGGCGCCCGAGATCGTCCCCGCTCCCGGGGCCAGTGGCTATCTGCTCTACGTCGCCGTGACGGACGTGCGCGACTTCGTCAGCGGCGAGCCCGGCTGTGGCAACGACTCGGCGATCGCCGTCGCGACGGCTCCGCGCCCGAGCGGGCCTTGGACCTTTCACGGCTCTCCCGTCGTCGCACCGCGCCGTGCGGCGCCGGGATGCTCCTTCCTGTCGACGATCGATCCGGAGGTCATCGAGGAAGACGGCGGCCAGCGCTATCTCTTCTACGGCGGCTACGCGGGCGGCATTCGCGCTCGCGCGCTGGCCTCGGACGGTCTTTCGAGCTTCGCCGTCACCGATGTCGCCATCGCCACCGAGCGCTACGAAGGCCCGGCGCTCCACCGTCGCGACGGGTTCTGGTACCTCTTCGTCTCGCCCAACGGGTGCTGCAACGGCGATCTGACGGGCTACTCGATCATGACGGGCCGTTCTTCCGCGCTCCTCGGCCCCTACGTCGACCGCGAGGGCGTCCGGCTCGATGCGTCCCGGACGGGCGGTACGCCGGCACTGACCATCAATGGCGGCCCATTCGTCGGTCCTGGCCACGGCACGGTCTTCGACGACGAGGCAGGTAACTCGTGGCTGCTCGCGCACGCGATCGTCCGTGACGATCCCTTCTTCGAGGGCGAGCCAGGATTCACCCGCCGTCCGGCCGTTCTCGATCCGATCGCCTGGGACGACGACGGCTGGCCCCGAGTCCGCGGGGGATTCGGACTGAGCACGTGCATCTCCGAGGGACCGGCCGCGCAGCCCGGCACGACGAGCGAGCCGTTCGATCCGCGGATCGCCGACGACACGCCCGGCGCCTTGCTCCCGGCGCACTCCGACGAGTTCGACGGCGCGCTGGGTCCGGGTTGGTCGTGGATTCGCGAGCCCCCGGCAACTTCATGGACCGTCGGCGACGGGATACTCGCCATGGAGACGAGCAGCGGGGAACTCTACGAGTCGTCGAACTCGGCACCGGTGCTCGAGCGAGCGGCGCCGACGGGCGACTTCGTCGTCGAGACGCGCGTCTCGCTCGACGTGCCGGAGACGGGCGCCGGTCACGACTTCGTCCAGGCGGGTCTCGTCGTCCGCGCGTCGGACGATCGCTACCTCAAAGTGGTCGTCGTCGCGATCGGCGGGACGCGGCAGGTGGAGTTCGGCAAGGAGCTCGAACCGCGCGGCTCTGGATGGCCGCGCTTCGGTGGGACCGGGGCGGGGCCGCCAGGAACGTGGACCACGCTGCGGCTCGTGAAACGCCTCGTCGGAGACGAGGAACACTGGACCGCGTGGACGAGCGCCGACGACAGACCCTTCGTCCGCGGAGGTACGTGGACACACACGTTGGGCAGCGGGGCGACGATCGGCCTCGTCGCCATGAACCGCACCGGCTATGAAGCGCGCTTCGAGTATCTGCGCTCCTTCGCGCTCGAGCCCTATCCCTGCCTCGCACCCCTTTCGCTCGACCCTTGCGATCGGGCGCCTGGCGAAGTTGCCCCCCTCCTGCTCGCGCGGACGACGGCCACGCGCCTCACGTGGCCCGAGACCGATCGAGCGGATGTGTACGACGTGCTGCGCGGCGATGCCGCGTCGCTCGCGGCGGGAGGCGATGGCATCTGTCTCGCCTCCGCCGTCGACGCCACGACGATCGACGATGTCGACTTGCCCTCGCCCGGCGACGCCTTCACGTACCTCGTGCGCGGCGCGGATGCGTTCTGCGACGATGAGGGCCCCTGGGGTAAGACGAGCGCCGGGGAACCGCGAACGAGCGACGCCTGTCCATAGCCCTGGTTGGAAATGCCGGATCTGTCCGTCGGCCAGGGCTTCGTGGAGAGAGCAGGCCGGCCCTCAGTGAGCGGCGACGAGCGCGAGCGCCAGGTCCGCGCTCATTTCCATGTCCTCGAGAAGCACGAACTCGTCGTCAGCATGAGGATTCTGCGCACCGATGCCGAAGTTCACGGCGGGCAGGCCGCGCGCGTTGTACGAGTTCGCGTCGCTGCCGCCGCCGGAGGCCGTCGGCTTCGGCTCCAGGCCGATCCGGCGCAGGGCGGAGATGGCGCGCCCGCAGACCGCGTGATCGAGAGGAAGCTCGAAGGGCTCGAAATCCCAGTTCGCGGCGAAAGCGTGACGCGCGCCCGCGAGCCGTGCCTGCTCGTCCGCGATCTGCGCGAAACGAGAGACGAGATCGGCGACCGCGGTGCGCCGCATCGAGCGCACTTCGCCCTCGGCGATCGCCCTGTCGGCAACCGTGTTGATCGCGGAGCCGCCGCGAATGACGCCGACGTTTGCCGTCGTCTCGGAATCCACGCGTCCAAGGTCGAAGGAACCGATGATGCCCGCGAGCACGCGAATCGCGTCGACGCCCTTTTCGGGCGCGATTCCGGCGTGCGCCGAGCGGCCGTGGATCTCCAAGCGAAAGCTCTGCGCGCCGGGAGCGCGATGGATGAAGTGCCCCGGCCGCAGCGACGAATCGAGGATGAACGCTTCGCGCCAGCGCGGATCGATCGCGAGTGTGCGCGATCCGGCCAAATCCGTCTCCTCGCGCACGAGAAACGCGCAGGTGAACGGGACGACGGGAAACCTCTCGCGGGCGATGCGCTCGAGCGTGTGCACGAGGAGCGAGACGCCCAACCGGTTGTCGACGCCAAGGACGGTCGTACCATCGGAAACGATGCGGTCCGGGCGGACGCTGGGGCGCAGATCCGCGGTGGAGCGTGCGGTGTCGAGATGGGAGGAGAGGAGCGTCTCGCCTCCGCCGCCCACGCGCACGAGTAGATTGCCCTGGCGCCCGCCCGTGACCGGGGGCTCCTCCACGACCTCGAAGCCGAGGCCGTGGAGGCGCTCCTTGATGCGTGCGGCGATCCGGCCCTCGTTGCCCGAGAGCCCCTCGATCTTCGCCAGATCGAGGAAGGTCTCGATCAACACCTCACGCCTGTTCATCGCCGCTCTCGGTCCTACCAGTGCAGCGACGCGCCGAGGCGCATCGCGCGCGGCGGAACGCGGCGGATCACCGTACCGAAGGGATCGACGGTGCTTCCGACCTCCGCGACGACGTTCGTCGCGGCATCCGCATTGAACACGTTGAACACATCGACCGAGAGCACGAGGTCGAGATCTCCGAAGCCGAACTTCTTCTCGACGCGGAGGTCGAGCCGCGTGTCGGTTTCGAGTTCGCGGCTGCCGCGCTGCTCGGTGTAGATGTTGTCGCCGCTGATGTAGAAGATGTGATCCGAGTCGAAGAACTCGCCGTTCGATGCCTGGTAGTCGTCGTTGCGGCGGTCGAGCGTGTAGAACGGCGTGTAGTAGTTGCCGCTGTAATAGGTAAGGAAACCGCCGACCCGGAAGTCGAGCGGAAGGTCGTAAATCGCGGTGAGCTTCCCTTCCCACTCGACGCCGTCCTCGAGGTTGCCCGTCCAGTTGATCTGCGCGTTCGGACGGACGAACCCTCCGGCACCCTCCTGGCCGTTCGGATCCGAGTAGCCGCTGACGCTGTTGAAGTTGCCCTCGAGTTCGGTCCAGACGAGCGAGGCGCGCAGGAAGAGCTTGTCGCTGCGGTAGTCGGTCGTGAGCTGGACTTGGTCGAAGGTCTGCTCCGCACCGTCGGGATTGGTGAGCACGAGGTCTGGGTCCCAGGTCAGCGCATCGACCTGATCGGACGTGAGCCCAGGGGCGCTCCCGACGAAGAGGATGTCGTCGTTGGCGACCCAGATACCGGGCAGGACGAGCGGATTTCCGTTGGCGTCCGTGACCGGATCGCCATCGCGGAAGACGCTCACGCCGGAGAAGAAGGTGTAATTGGTCGCGAGATTCTTGTCGACGAGGGCGATGATGTCCTTGCTCTCGCGATTGACGTACGTGAGGCCGACCTTCCACTTGTCGGTGAGCGCGTGCTCGAGGCTGAGCACGATCTGATCGATATAGGGCTGGTCGAGATTCTCGACGACGCCGACCTCGGAGCCGAAGGGATCGAAGTCGAAGAACTCCCAGTTGTCAGGATCGTTGTCGCGTTCGTCGACCGTGTAGGCGCGGTCGATGTCCGGGAGACCTTCGCCGATCCAGTCCCAGTACTCGAAGTCGGTGAAGACGTCACCACCGCGCGTGCGGTCGAACATGAGCGCGAAGATGCTCTGGTGATAGCGGCCCCAATGCGCCTTCGCCACCCAGCGACTGTCGGCGAAGATGTCCCACGTGATGCCGAGGCGCGGGTCGATGCCGTCGGTGTCCATCGCCGTGAACTGGGGACCGCCGCCGAAACCGGGCGTGAGTTCGCCTTTCCACATGCTGTAGCGGACACCCGCTCCGATCGTGATGTGATCGTTGAGCTTCAAGTAGTCCTGAACGTAGATCGCGGTGTTCTCGGTCTCGGCGTCGAGATCGATCTCGCCGCCCCAGTCGCTGGAGATGATGCCGATCCACGTCGAGGGATCGTCCTGATCGATCAATTCTTCGGGGCGCCAGGTCAGGTTTCCGTTGCGGCGACGTCTTTCTCGCCACTCGCCGTAGGTCGTCTCGGCGCCGATCTTGAACTGGTGATCGACGCTGCCAGTCTTGACGAACCAATCGAGGTTGACGGCAAAGGCCAGCGACTCTGGTTCCTGGTTCCGCGTGTAGGCAGCGTTGCGGAAGGAGCGCCGGTCGCCGAAGAGCTCCTGCACGCCGGGGCGGTTGCCGTTACGAGGCAGGCGGTTGTCCTCGCCGCTGTAGCCCGTCACTTTGGCCTCGAGCAGGAGGTTCTGCCCGAAGGTGCGGTTCCATGAGAAGTTGTAGAACCAACTCGGCGACTCCTGAGTCACGGTCGCCTCGACATCCACAAAGGCGCCGATCCCGCGATTCTCGGTTTCGACGTCGTCGTAGCCGAGGATGAGGTTGAAGCGGTCGTTCCTCGTGGCCTGCCATGTCAGCTTGCCGTAGAGCTTGTCCTCGACGCGCTCTTCTTGCGTCGGCAGGAACGTGATTCCGTCGGTGGCGCTGCGATCGACGACGCGGGTATCGAGTCCGATCTGCTGCACCGAGAAGAAGTAGTAGAGCTTGTCCTTGATGACCGGCCCCGAGACATCGGCGTTGACCTCGAAGCGCATGTCGGTCTCGGCGCCGTCCTCGGCTAGGTTGATGTTCGAGGCGTTGAGCGACTCGGACTCGTAATTCGTGCGCAGGTTGGCCTTGAACGTATTGCCGCCGGACTTGGTGACGATGTTGATCTGGCCGCCCGTGAAGTTGCCGTACTCGGCGCCCGCGCCGAGGCCGCGCACCTGGAATTCCTCGATCCAGTCCACGTTGGGGATGAGGAACGAGCCGCCGAAGCCGGGCTGATCGACCGAGACACCGTCGAGCCGATACGTGTTGGCCTGCGCCGTCGCCGCACCCCAGACCGAGCCGTTGGTGGCACCCGGCGTGAAGTTCACCAGCCCCGTCGCGGTGCGGGAGATCGGAAGGCTTGCAATCTGCGTGTCGCCGAGCGTGGTCGTCGACTCCATCGTCGTCGTGTCGATGAGCGGCGCGGCCGCACTGACCGTGACTTCTTCACGGACTTCGGTGAAGAGCACCACCTCGACCTCGCTGACCCTGGCCGCGCTGACGCGGATGCCCGGGATCGTGCGCGGCGAGAACGACGCCGATGTCACGGCAACCGAGTACTCGCCGGGAGGCAGGAAGCCGATCCGGAACGTCCCGTCGGCCCGCGAAATCGCCGTGTTCGGATACGAGCCGTCGCTCAGCGCGACGGTCACGGCGGCATCCGCGACGGGCTTGCCCTCCGTATCCACGACCTGCCCGGCAATGACGCCTGTCTGATTCGTCTGCGCCCAAGCCGCCGGGACCGCGATCGCGGCCAGCAGCAAGAGCACCAGGAAACCCCGCTTCTCGATTTTCATGTCCGCTCCTCCCAGCTCATGGATCGCAAGATGAAACGATTGCTTCATCGACGCCGATACATGAAACTCCAATTGCAGACAATCTGCGGGGAGGAGTCGAATGTCAAGGGGGTCAGAGGGATAACCCTGTGAGCGGCCGCGCTTTGGTCGGGGCGCTTGAGTGAAACTCGGGTTTCACGTTAGAGTCCGGGCGGGCTCCGAGCCCAGATCCGCCCGACCGGGAGGGACAGCGCGATGGTGAGTCAGAGCCGCCTGGGAGGAGACGCCGAGTTCCGCCAGCGCGTGCTCGAGGCACTCGACTCCCTGCCGCCGCAGCAACAGATCGTCGCCGAGCACCTGCTCGACCACCTGGGCGAGGCGCCGTTCCTCTCGGTTCCCGAGCTGGCCGAACGCACCGGCGCCTCCGAGGCGACGATCGTGCGCTTCGCCCAGCGCCTGGGGTACACAGGCTACGCGGACCTCAAGAGCGACCTGCTCGGCTCGCTCCGCCAGCAGCTTTTCTCGCGGCCGAGCGGGACCGTGAGGGCTGCGGTGGAGTCCGCGGACGAGCCCCCCGGGGAAGACACGCTGAGCGCCGTGGCTCGCCTGGAGAGCAGCAACATCGCGCGCACGATCGACGAGATGGACCGCGCGGCCTTCGGCGAGGCGGCGATGATGCTCTTGCGGGCCGACCACGTGTACACCTTCGGCCTCGGCGTCTCGGCGCACCTCGCGGCCTTGCTCGCGTACTTCCTCGTCCAGATCGGCGGGCGCGCCAATGCTCTCTCCACGGGCTTCTCGTCCCCGCTCGAACAGACCGTCTCGTTCCGGCCGACCGATCTCGTCGTCGGCGTCTCCTTCCCCCCTTACTCGCGAGCGACGATCCGCCTGCTCGAGGGCGCGGCCGAGCGCGGCACGCCGACGCTCGCGATTACCGACCGCCCCAGTGCGCCGGGCGCGCTCGTCGCCAAGCTCGCGTTGATCGTGCGCAGCGAGAACATGATGTTCACGAACGCGATCGCGGCGGCCTCGGTCGTGCTCAACGCGCTGGCGACCGAGATCGCGCTGCGCGATCGCCAGAACGCTGCGCGCGCCGTCGATCGCATCTCGCGCATTCTCGCCACGGATCCGGATGTCTCGGAGGCAGGCCCGTGAAACGACTCGCGACGCTCCTCGTCCTCGGCGCGTTCGCCGGCTGCGCCACCGCCGCGGGCATCGCGGATGCCGGCGGCGCAGTTGCGCAGCGCGCCGGAGCGCTCGTCATCGTCGGCGGGGCACTCGACTCCGGCAACGAGCGCGTCTTTCGCGCCATGCTCGACCGGCGCCTCGAAGGCCGGCCGATCTGCGTCGTGCCTCTGGCATCGGCGGAGCCGGCCGAGTCCGCGGGCAACGCGGTGCGCGCCTTCGAGCGCTGGGGCGGCAAGGGTGCGGCGGTCGGCGTGGACCTCTCGACGAAAGACCCTTCGCGCGCGCGCAACGCCGCGTTCGCCCAGGGCTTTCGCGCGTGCGGCGGCGTGTGGTTCACCGGGGGCGATCAATCGCGCATCGTCGACGTGCTGAGGCCCGGCGGCGCGAGCACGCCCGCGTTCGACGAGATCCTCGCCGTGTGGAAGCGCGGTGCCGTCGTCGGCGGCACGAGCGCGGGCGCGGCGATCATGAGCGATCCGATGATCGGCGGCGGCGATCCCGCGGAAGCTCTCGCTCTCGGCGTCACGGCGGACGAGCGCGGGAAGGGCGTGTGGGTGCGCGACGGACTCGGCTTCCTCGAGGGCGGCCTTTCCGATCAGCACTTCCTTGCGCGCAGCCGACTGCCGCGCGTCCTCGCCGTCCTCGCGGCGCATCCGTCGTTTCGCTTTGGCGCCGGCGTCGACGAGGACACCGCGCTCGTCGTCGACGGAACGCGCGCGTTCGTCTCGGGGGCGTCGAGCGTGGCGATCGTGACGCGCGGTGCCACGCAGGGCCTCTTCTCGCTCTGGCTGCTGGGCGAGGGCGACACGATCGACCTGGCCGCGCTCG
Organism: uncultured Acidobacteriota bacterium; assembly: GCA_964586535.1. GTDB lineage: Bacteria > Acidobacteriota > Polarisedimenticolia > J045 > J045 > CAZPJJ01. The sequence continues at coordinate 9,821 of CAZPJJ010000118.1, forward strand.
AGGTCGCGAGCGCCCAGGGCAAACGCGCGCTCGCCCCCGCGGAGGGCATGCCGCGCGTCCCGAAGCGGCCCTTCGAGGACGACGCGCTCCTCGAGCTGCTCATCGGCATCGCCCGCGCGCCCGAGGGCATCGCGCCGATGCGCGCCGAGACGAAGCGCGCGACGCTCGTCATCGCGCGCGGCGACGGGTTCCGCGCGCTCGAGGCGAGCGGCGGCGAACCCTCGTCGAAGCCCGCGGCGCTCTTCGCCGGGCCATTCGAGCTGCGCATCGAGCGCGCCGCCGCGGCCGGAGCCAGCGAGTGAGCGCGCCCCCGCGCGGCACGGTGCGCGTTCCGCACGTCTACACGCTGATCTTCACGCTCATCGTGCTGACGGCCTTGGCGTCGCTCGTCGTGGCCCCCGGCAGCTACGAACGCGACGAGCGAGGGCGCGTCGTCCCCGACAGCTTTCGCCACGATGCGCCGGGAGCGGGCCTGCAACCGCCGGCGTGGGAGCTCCCGCTGCTCGTGCTGCGCGCGCCTCTCGCGGGGCTTGCCGACGCGAGCGAGATCGTCGCTTTCCTGCTCGTCGTGGGCGGCGCGTTCAAAGTCATCGATCGCTCGGGCGCTTTCAACGCGCTCGTCGCTTGGCTCGTGGGTGTGCTTCGCTCGCGCGGCATTCTG
>CAZPJJ010000119.1:0-10406 GCA_964586535.1 uncultured Acidobacteriota bacterium
CCTCCGCGGCAGGAGCGTCTCCCGCGGACGCCGCGGCGCCGGTGGTCTTTCCCGAAGAAGACGACGACGAAGAGACCGAACCCGAGGTCGATATCGACGAGGACGCCCCCGCGTCGGCACCGCCGCGCCCGCGATCCGCCCGCGCCGCAAGCACGGCGCGGCGCCGCGAACAGGAGCTTCGTCAAGCTCGGCTTCCGGTCGAACTCCCGCCCCACGGATCGATTCGCCTACCCCCGACGGACCTCCTCGATCCCGCGCCCGCTCCGCAGCCGATCAGCCGCAAGGAGATGCTCGCGGTCGCGCGGCTCATCGAGCGGCGCTGCGAGGAGTTCAACGTCGAAGGGCAGGTCACCGAATTCCACCCGGGTCCGGTCGTCACGACGTACGAGTACCGCCCGAACGCGGGTATCAAGCTCTCGCGCATCACCTCGCTCACCGACGATCTCGCGCTCGCGCTCGAAGCCGAGAACGTCCGCATCGACCGCATCCCGGGGCGGCCCACGGTCGGCATCGAAGTGCCCAACCGGCGCCGCGATACGATCACGCTTCGCGAGGTCGTCGAGTCGCAGGCGTTTCGCGGCAGCCCCGACATCCTGACGCTCGGTCTCGGTAAGAGCCAGAGCGGCGAGATCTACTGCGCGCAGCTCTCGAAGATGCCGCACCTGCTCATCGCCGGATCGACGGGATCGGGCAAGAGCGTCGGCCTCAACGCGATCATCGCCTCGGTGCTCTTCCGCGCGCGGCCCGACCAAGTCAAGTTCATTCTCATCGACCCCAAGATGCTCGAGCTGGGCGTCTACTCCGAGTTGCCCCACTTGCTCGTCCCCGTCGTCACCGACATGAAGCTCGCGGGCAACGCGCTCAAGTGGGCCGTGCGCGAGATGGAGCGCCGCTATCGCCTCCTCGCGGCCTGCCAGGTGCGCCACCTCGATTCGTTCAACAAGCTCTTCGAACGCGAAACCGAGCGCGTCGTCGCGGCGATCGAGTCGATCCCGGCCAAGAACGGCGAGCGTTTCGAGGCGAAGCCGCTCCCCTACGTCGTGATCATCGTCGACGAGCTGGCCGACATGCTCATGACGACGGGCCCGGACGTCGTCGAGGCGATCGCCCGCCTCGCGCAGAAGGCCCGCGCGGTCGGCATCCACCTCGTGCTCGCGACGCAGCGGCCCTCCGTCGACATCCTCATTGGCGCGATCAAAGCGAATTTCCCGGCGCGGATCGCGTATCGCGTGGCGTCGAAGATCGACTCTCGCACCATCCTCGATGCGTCCGGCGCCGAGCGCCTGCTCGGCTCGGGCGACATGCTCTACCGCCATCCGTCGTCGTCGCGGCTCACGCGCGTCCACGGCGCGTGGCTCTCCGAGACGGAGTGCCTGCGCGTCGTCAATTGGCTGAAGAGCCACGCCCGCGCCGAATACGACGAGAGCATCCTCGACGACCCGCCATCCGAGAGCTCCGAGACCGGGAGCGCCCCAGGCGGCGAGGATCCGCTCTACTGGGACGCCGTGCGGGTCGTCGTCGGCGCGGGGCACGGTTCGACGTCGTTCCTGCAGCGCAAGATGAAGCTTGGCTATTCGCGGGCGGCGCGCATCGTCGATCAGCTCGAAGAGAACGGCATCCTCGGGCCAGCCGATGGATCGAAACCCCGCCCGTGTCTCGTCGGTCCGGAGTATCTCGATCGCGCGCGAGAGATCCAAGAAGACGAGTGAACAGAGCGCGAAGTCCGGTCAGAGCCCCGCTTCGCGGTCGCCGTTGCGCAGCTTGTCCAACGCCATCGCGGCAGCTTCTTGTTCGGCGCGCTTCTTGGCGGTCCCCCGCCCCAGCCCTAGCACCCGGCCGTCGACGATGACTTCGATGACGAACGCGCGGGCGTGATCGGGACCTTCTTGGCCGGAGAGCGCGTAGACCGGCAGCGCCAGTCCCCGGGCCTGAAGGAACTCCTGGAGAGCCGTCTTGGGGTCGCGGCTGCGCGCACCGCGGCCAGGGGTTTCGTCGATCGCGCGGGCGAAGAGGCGCATCACGAGCGTCCGCGCCGCGCGCACACCGCCATCGAGGAACACCGCGCCGATCACGGCCTCGAGGGCGTCCGCGAGGAGCGAGGGTTTCTCGCGTCCGCCGGTGCGCTCCTCGCCCCTGCCGAGCAGGAGCGCTTCACCCAGCCCGAGCCGCTTGGCCTCGTCCGCGAGGCTGCGGGTATTCACGAGCCGGGCGCGCAACCGAGTCATCGCGCCCTCATCGAGATCCGGACGCCTACGAACGATCCGCTCCGCGACGACGAAACCCAGCACGGCATCGCCGAGGAACTCGAGCGGCTCGTTGTGGAGATCTTCGCCACGCTCGTGCGCATACGAGCGATGGACGAGCGCCTGACGGAGGATCGAGGAATCCTTGAAGGTGTATTGAAGCTGGGCTTCGACTTCGTTGAAGACGCGTTTCCCTGCAGAACGGCTCACGGTTTCCCCCCCGGGAAGTTGTCGATCCGAAGAGCGAATTATGAACCGAAACCGGCGAGGCGGCGAAAGCCCGGGCCGGCGATGTGACCGCGACCGCCCCGCGCCGTATCCTTTGCTCGCCATGAGACGCACCGCTGCCCTGCTGCTCGTCCTTGCCTGGGTTTCCCTGGCGACGGCCACCGAACCCGAGTTTCGCTGGGAGCCCCTCCCGGCGAGCGCCGCCGGAGAGATCCTCCTCACCGGCGCCGACTCCGGCTTCGTCCGCCCCAACGGCTGCATGGAGTTCCTCGGCGGATCGTTCGTCCGGCCTGGCTTCGAGCGCTGGCTTCGAGATCGCGCTCCGGGGACCGCCCGGATCTGGGTCGGCACGGGCGATCTGTTCGACCTCGAAGGCTCGGAAGCCGCGACCGCCGAGCCCGACGAGTCGCTCGCCACCCTCGGTGCCGTGCCCTACGCGCTGGTGGGCGTGAGCCTCGGCGACCTGGAACGCGTGGGCGCGGAGACCCTCGTCGAGATGGCGCGGCGATACCAGGTGCCACTCGTCGCAACCAACGTGATCGTTCACGAGTCCGGGCTCTCGATCGCCAAGTCGTCCCGAATCGTCGACATCGGTGGTCGACGAGTGGGGTTCCTCTCGGTCACGAGACACGTCCCCGAGAGGATCTGGACACTTCAAGGCGCCTCGGTGGTGACGGTGGATCCCAAGGAAGCCCTCAGACGCGAGATTCCGCGCGTCAGAGAGGACGCCGATGCGGTGATCGTGCTCTCCACGATGCTTCAACTCGAGACGCGAGATCTCTTGAAGAACATCGAGGGGGTCGATCTCATCGTCGCCTCGTCCGGGCTCTATCGTTCGCCCGAAGGAGAACCAGCCGGTTCGGCGAGGCTCTACTGGGCGGGTGGCTGGGGCGAGACGATCGGGCGCCTCGTCGTCCGAGCGGACGGAAGCTTGGCACCCGTCCAGGTCTTTGCCGTCCGGGAGTCCTTCCCGATCGACTCGCTGACCGGCGAGGTTCGCCAGATTTCAACGGAATCCGCGCCATGAGCGCCCGCTCGACCGCCGTCATGGCGGCTCTCGTGGTAATCGCCACGATCGTCGCGTGGGGCTTCACGCTCGGCCTGCCGCTGACGGGTGCGGATGTCTGGCCCATCCTTGCCCAGGGAAAGCGCTTCATCGAGGCACCCCTGCAGACGCTCGGGGAGCGCTACCTCGAAGGACTATGGGAGGGCGCGCGCTTCTGGCGGCCCGGCGTCGTCGCCGTCGCCGGCATCCAGCACGCGGCATTCGGCGAGAGCGCGTGGCTCTACCACGCCTCGCGGCTCGCCTTCGTCGCGCTCACGACCATCTTCGTGGGCCTTCTCGCGGCGACGCACGGGCGCTCGCCTCGCGTGGCGTTCGGCATCGCCGCAGCTCTCTACCTGCTGCATCCGGTCCAGGCGGAGACGATTCCGGCCGTCGCTCGCGACGCCGATACCTACTTCACGCTCGCCACGGTCGCGGCGCTCCTCGCGCTCGTCTCGTCGCGGGAGACGGGGTCGTCCGCGCGCACCTGGATCGGTGTTGTCTGCGCGCTCCTCTCTCCGACGTTCAAGGAGCCGGGACTGCTCGCCCCGCTGCTCGGCGTACTCGTACTCGAACCATGGCGAGGCAGCGACCCGGGAGTCCGCCGGGCGCGCATCGCCTCGCTCGTGCTTCTCGCGGGACTCGCCGCGCACCTGTTCTTCCGCTGGAGCCTCCTCGGCACGATCGGCGGCTACGAGTCCGCCGTCATCGGTCTCAGCACCGGCGAGGCCGCGCGTGTGATCGGCTTCACGCTCTTCGACCATCAGCGCCTGGGATTCGTGTGGCCCGCCGCGTTGGCTCTCGCCGGGGCGGCGCTGGTTGCCTCGGGACTTGGAGTTCCGCGTCACGAGCGAACGACCTCTCGCGCATGGCCGCGTCTGCGCCTCGCGACGCTCGCGTGGTTCGTCATCTCGACGCTCGCCTTCCTGCAGGCCTCGCGCGTCGTGACGCGCTACTCCGAAGCGCTGCTCGCTCCTCTCGCGGTCCTCGCTGGCGCATGGATCTCCCAGCTCGTCGACGAGGCACGGCTTGCCCGTCGGAACGGAGAGAATCCGCTGCGCGCGTCCCTCGCCGCGGCCGCGGCGATCCTCGCACTCGCCTTCGTGCTCGGCGGCGGGAGCCCTCCAGTCTGGCGCTATCCGCAGTGGGAACTCGCGGGGCGCGCGTCGGACTCCATTGCGGACGCCGTGACCGCGACGGCCCGATCGGTACGCCTCTCCGGCCGCGAGGAGACAGTCCGCGTGGGGCGCTTCATGGTGACCGCCGCACCGGCGCCTGGCGAGGCGATGGTGGTCGCAATCGACCCATTCCCCTACAAGACGACTCAACCGGCAGGATCTCGCGACGCGGAGTTGGCGACCGTGGTCATCATGGGACAACAGAGCATCTACGGGCTCTTCGAGCTGCGCGGACTCGGTCCCTTGCGCGGTGTGGGGATGGGCCAGGCGGCGCTCGATGTCGCGCCGGGCGACTTCCCCGAGGAACGGGCGCCCTGATCGGCGGCGCGAAATGAATCACCACGCTTCCGCAGGCTTCGTCTCCGCGGGTACCAATGCGGCGCGCGCGAACGATCTCGCTTTGATCGCGAGCGGGCTCCCCTCGCCGAAGCGCCGGAATGCCGGCTCTGTAGCAATCGTATCGGCAACTTGTGGACCGACCGTTTCGGGGAGCCGTTCCAACTCGCGGAGTGCTCCGCTCTCGTCTCCTTCGAGCGCGAGCGTGCGGGACAACTGGACGCGCGCCGGATCATGGTTCGGCAGCCTCGCGAGAAGTGTTTCGAGTTGCGCTTTTGCGCGCGCCCGCTCACCGAGCGTGGCCAGCGCGCGCGCGAAGGCGACCTCGATCGGGGGGGCTCCTTCGCCGCCTTTCGAGAAAGGCGCGAGCTCGCTGGCGGCCGCTCCCACGAGCCCGTGGGACTCGAGGAGGCGGGCTCGCAGAAGCGCCGCCTCAACCTCCGTATTCGTCGGCCTGATGCTCTGAACGAACGCGTGGGCCGCGGCGCCGACCTGGTTCATCTCGAGGAGTACCTCCCCGGCCCGTAGATGGGGATATCGGTATCCCGGCTCCAGACGAGCGGCCTCGGCGTAGCTCTGAAGCGCGCGCTCGGTCTCTCCGAGGGCGGCATAAACATCCGCGAGCTTCGCCGACAGATTCGCTGACCGCTGAGCGGGAGCCTGGGCAGCTCGCTCGTAGGCCTGGCGAGCCCGATAGGCGTTCTCCGTGCGCCGCAGACGATCGCCAACCCACTCTTGAATGTCGGCTCCGCGTTCCGGCCCCTCCTCGTCGGCAAGCGCGAGGGCGATCTCGGTCGCGCGCTCGGCATCGCCCGCGCGATCGAGGAGGTCCGCGACGGCAAGCCGGAGTCCGGGCGCAAGATCGCTCCTGCGCACGAGCCGGTCCGCGATCGCGCGGGCTTCCGCTCCGCGATCCGCTGCGAGAAGCGAACGGCCCGCGTCGACCAGAAACGTGGGATCGGTACGCCGCTCCGCGAGTCCCGCGAGCCTGTCGATAGCTGGCTTCAAACGAACCAGCATCGACGTGCGCTCGCGGATGGGAAGGGACTGCGCGAGTTGGATCGCGAAGACGACGGGCGCGGGAGCGTCGGGCACCAGCTCGTGGGCGGCTTCGAGCGCCGCGATCGCGTCGTTCGTGCGCTCTTGCATGGCCAGGGAGGTCGCCTCGGTCATCGCCGCGAGCACGGCGGCGCGCACATCGGACGCTGGCTCGCCGCTTGGGACCGAGAGACCGAGTGCCGCGCGCGCGTCGTCGGGCAGCGGCATCCACCGGCCATCCTCGAGAACCTCCCCGCGATCCGGCCAACCATAGAAGCGCGACGGCGCCCACGTCGCTCGCCACGGCTCCACAGCGGCCCCCGTGATGGAATCGTCTCCGAGCGCGCGCAGAATCCGCGGGTGCAGCTGCGCGAGGACCTCCAGCGGTTCCCCCTCGATGATCCTGGAGTCAGACGAGAAAACCGGGACGGTCATGACCTCCTCGGAGAGCGTGAGACCGTGGAGCGCCTCGCCCTCGGCCCCCAGGCCCTCGCCATGGAGCGACGCGACGACGAGGACGAAGGAACCGGCGAGTCCGGACGTCTCCATGGTTCTCAGGACGCTCGCCACTGCTTCGTCGATGGCTCGAACGGACTTGCGATAGGCATCCGGATCGACCGAGATCGCGCGAGCGCCGAGCGTCGGTTCACGGAAGTGAAGCCAGAGGAACGAGCGCGTCCCAGGCTGCAGCGCGCGCACATACGCGTTGAGGGCACCGACCAAATCGCTGCTCTGATACGACCCCGCATTGATCCTTCGCAGCCGGTCCCCCTCGTCGGGCAGCACGGCCTGATCGTAGGGACTCGAGGGCAGAAGGACCTGCTCGAAGCCGCGCAAGATCCCGCTCAGGCGCGAGATGCTGCCGTCACCGACGAAAGCTGCCGTGCGAAAACCCGCGCGCGCGAGCCGCTCGGCGAGCGGCTCGATCGAAGCAGGCAGGCGCAGGGTGTCGTCGTCGCTGACGCGAAGTTCGTTCAGCGAAGAGCCCGTCATCAAGGTGGCTAGCGAACCCACCGTGCTGGGAACGAGAGCGGAAAGCTCGCCTCGCGCCAAGCCGGAGAGCGAGGGAGCCTGCTCTGCGGTCACTGCGTCCGCGCGCAGACCGGAAACAGTGACGAGGACGAGCGAAGGCGTGGGGCGATGCACTCCGACAAAGAACGCACCTCCCGCGACAAGCAGCAGAAGCGACCCACCCGCCAACCGCGACCACGATCGCCGTGAAGTGCCGGTACTCACAACCGTTCTCCACGCCTCAATCGCGCGATCTCATCTCGCGCGCGTACGTTCGAGGGATCGCGCGCGACGACCCCTTCGAGAATCTCGATCGCGCGATTCGCCGAACCGAAGTGAGCATGGCGCAGCCCCGCGCGATGGAGCAGGACGGTGAAGTTGCGCCGTGCCCGCTCCGCGTTCGCGTTCGCAGCGAGCGCCGCATCGCGATTGCCGAGATCCTCGTGGATCTGAGCGACGATCTGCCACTCGCGTTCCGCGTGGGGGTTCACCTCGAGAAACTTCCCCATGAGCTCCAGAGCCGTCTCCAACTCCCCGCTCGCCGCGGCCGCCGGAGCCGAGTCCGCGTAGAGACTCGCGTGCAGGTCGGCCAGGTTACGGGACAGGATGGTCTGCGCTTCGCCCCACGCCTCGCGCACCCTTCCCATCCCTCCCAGGATCCGCACGCGCAGTTGCTGCATGGGGAAACGGCCAGGATCGGCCTCCAGCGCGACGTTGATGTCGTCCAGCGCCCCAGCAAGATCGCCGGCCGAGTAGCGCAGGCGAGCGCGCAGAGAGCGCGCGAGAGGGTCCTGCGGATCGAGTGCGAGGCCTTCTTCGAGCACTGCCTGGGACCGTTGGTTCCGCTCCTCCGGCTCGAGCGTGCCGTCGCGGAGTATCGCCTCCGCGACCGCAGCCGACGCCGCGCCCGTGCGTCCCCGCGCGACTGCCTCTTGCAAGACAGCCTGCCCGATGCGGCCGTTGCGACGGACCGTAATATAAGAATGTGCCAGCTCGCCCAGTAGCCGTGGCGAAACTCGCGCGCGTTCGTCTTCGTCGAGAACGCCGAGGATACCGCTCTCGAAACGCTCGATCGCGCCGAGGTGCTCGAACGCGTCGTTGTAGATCGTCCATGGCGCACGCAGTTCCACCAGCATCGAGTCGTCGGTATTGATCGGCCCGTCGAGGTCCCCGATGAGCGTGTCGATCTCCTCGGGAGTGATCTGCATCAGACTCCAGAGGTCGCCCGTCGAAAACACGTGAACGCGGCGCATGTCCTCGCGCGCGGCCTCGGGAATGCGCTCCCAGATCGGAAGATCCTCGAGCGCGAGCGGCTCGTTGGTCGCGAGCATGAGGAAGTCGACATCGTCGGTGTTTGCGAGAAAACCGTAGACGTAGCGGAACTCCGCGCGCACGGCGCGCCACACCGACTGGAGCGCCTCGCCGTCCATGCCGTAGAGCTGGATCCACTGCAGGAGCCTGCCGTTCGGCGCGAGATGCTCGCGCGCGAGTTCGAAGTACTCGCGCGTGAAGAGATTTGAGGCGCCCGAAATCCACGGATTCGACGGCTCCGAGATGATGACGTCGTAGATCTCGTTCGTGGTGTGCAGGAAGCTGCGGCCGTCGTCGACGATGACGCGAACGCGCGGATCTTCCTGGGGCGCATGATTGTAAGGATCGAAGAACCGTGACGCCTCCATGACGGCGGGCTCGAGTTCGACGACGTCGACGCGCTCGGGTTCGTAGAGAGCCACGGCGCCGGTCGTCACGCCGGAGGCATAGCCGATCACGAGCGCCTTCGTTGCCGGCGGGCCGAAGAGCATCGGGATGTGCCCCGAGAGCGTCTGCGTCGACATGTCGCCCAAGGACGCATCGGGCTTGCCGCCGAGGCGCAGGTTGACCCCGCCGGGCGATCGATGAATGGAGACCGTCGTGTTGAGCCCGTCCTTGTAATAGAGCATTTCCTCGATCTCGAGACCCTCGTACTCCTCGAGCTCGAGACCGAAGGTGAGCTGTTCGTCGGGCGTGTAGTAGACGCCCTTCGTCATGCGCGTCGCGTCCCAGAAAGGGGGGAAAGCGACGACGAGCACCGCGGCGACCCCGAGAGCCGCCGCAAAGGCCGTCCGGGCGCGACCGCGCCACTGGGATTGCCACATGAGGATCACCGCGGCCGTCGCGAAGTTGATCGCCATGAGCAAGGCCATTGTCGTCTGCAGACCGAGCAGCGGGATGAAAAGGAAGCCCGCGGCGAACGCGCCCGACGCCGAGCCGATCGTATTGATGAAATATACGTCGGCGACGACGCGGCTGGTGTCGCCGCCGGGTTCGACCACGGAGCGGATCAAGAGCGGAAAGAGCGCGCCGAGGATCAACGTCGGCCCGAGCATCGCCAAGAACGAAACCACGAGCGCGCCGATGACTACCGTGCTGCCCTCGAGACCAAAGGTCTTGATGAGCGTCACGAAGAGTCCGGGGAGCATCCCGAAAGAGAGCATCGTCCCGAGCGCGAGAATCCCCAGCACGGCGAGCCCGAGCGCGTACGCCGCTTGCGGGGACTTCAAACCGTCGAAGTAGCGCCGGAAGAAAAGACTGCCCAGGGCGATGCCCGTGAGAAACGCGGCGAGCATGACGGCGAACGCATAGATCGAGGCGCCCGTGATCATCGCGAGCGCGCGGGTCCACGACACTTCGTACGCGAGCGACGTGAAACCGACGAGGGCATACGAGAGCACCGGCAGCGAGAAACGCCGCGGGCGCGGCGCATGCCCCGCCTTCTTGCCGCTCGCCTCCGGTGCGGACTCGGCTCTGCCCTCGCCCGCCGCGGCCGCGCGTCGCGCGAGCCGCGGCGCGAGCACGAAGGCCGCCACGGCGCCGACCGCGAAATCGAGCCCGGCGCCGAAGAGATTCGACTTGTAAAGCCCCAGCCAGGGGAAGAGCACGAACGTCGCGCCCACGACGCCGACGACGGCGCCGAGCGTGTTCATGCCGTAGAGCAGGCCGACCCGTCGCGCCAAATCGCCATGCTCACGCGCCAAAGCCGCGACGAGGATGGGCAATGTCGCCCCCATCATCAGCGTCGGCAGCAACAGGAAGATCAGCACGATCGTGAAGCGCGCCATGGCGGAGGGCCAGAAACCCAATCCCGCAAGGAACGTCGCGTTCACCCAGGGCAGCAGGTCGAGGATGTGAGGCACGCCGATCGCGTAGATCGCGATCGCCATTTCGAACAAGCCATAAGTCCGCACGCCCGAGCGCGTCTTCTTGGCAATGCGGCCACCAAAGAGTCCGCCCAAGCCGAGACCGAGCATGTAGGCCACGAGAATCGTGGCGATGGCGAGCGTCGTGGAG
>CAZPJJ010000120.1:0-10403 GCA_964586535.1 uncultured Acidobacteriota bacterium
AGGGCGTGTGCGCCTCGAATTCGGCTGCGCAGGTGTCGACGCGCTTGTAGACCGGACGCAGGTTCCACGCGTGCCGCTTCGCGCGGACCTCGGCCTCGCCGGCGCCCAGCATCACCGCCAATTGGCGGTCGGAGAAGCCGAGCCGCTTGGCGCGCCAGACCAGTTCGCGCGGAACGTCCGCCAGCGAGAAGGCGCGCAGGCGACCCTCGACATTCACGATCTGCTCGAGTTGCGCGAGGAACCACGGGTCGACTTGCGTCAGTTGGGCTACGCGATCGACGCTCATGCCGCTCAGCAGCGCGTGCTTGATGTAGAAAAGGCGCTGCCAGTTCGGGGTCTGCAAACGCTCGATGAGGGCCTGCGGATCGACGACGCGAATCCCGTCGCCGCCGAGTCCCATGCGCCCGGTCTCCAGCGAACGCAGTGCCTTCTGCAATGCCTCCGGGAACGTCCTGCCGATCGCCATCGCCTCGCCGACGGACTTCATCTGGGTGCCGAGATCGGGCGGCGTGCTCGGGAACTTCTCGAAGGCCCAGCGAGGAATCTTGACGACGACATAGTCCAACGCGGGCTCGAAGCTCGCGGGCGTTTCGCGTGTGATGTCGTTCGGAATCTCGTCGAGCGTGTACCCCAGCGCAAGCTTCGCCGCGATCCTCGCGATCGGAAAGCCCGTGGCCTTGGACGCCAGCGCCGACGAGCGCGAGACGCGCGGGTTCATCTCGATCACCAGCTGCCGGCCGGTGCGCGGATCGACCGCGAACTGGATATTGCTGCCACCCGTCTCCACGCCGACCGCGCGGATGATGCGCAAGGAGGCGTCCCGAAGCAGCTGATACTCACGATCGGTGAGCGTCTGCGCCGGCGCGACGGTGATGGAGTCGCCGGTGTGCACGCCCATCGCATCGAAATTCTCGATGCTGCACACGATCACGACGTTGTCCTTGCCGTCGCGCATCACCTCGAGTTCGTATTCCTTCCAGCCGCTGATCGACTCCTCGATGAGCACCTGCCTGATCGGCGAGAGCGCCAACCCTTGGCGCACGATCGACTCGAATTCGTCGGGGTTCCAGGCGATGCCGCCGCCCGTGCCGCCGAGCGTGAAAGATGGCCGGACGACCACCGGGAAGCCCAGCCGCGCCTGGATCTCGGTCGCCTGCGCCCATGAGCGCGCGAAATCCCCCACGGGCATCTCGAGTCCGACCGAGTGAACCGCTTGCAAGAACCGCTCGCGATCCTCACAGACTTCGACCGCTTCGCGATTCACCCCGATGAGGCTGACGCCGAGACGCTCGAGCGTCCCGCGCCGGTCGAGCTCGACGGCGAGATTGAGCGCGGTCTGACCACCGACCGTGGGCAGGATCGCGTCCGGCCGCTCGCGCTCGCAGATCGCCTCGAGTGACTCCGGCGTCAGAGGCTCGACGTAAGTGCGATCCGCGGTGCCGGGGTCCGTCATGATCGTCGCGGGATTGGAATTGACGAGGACGACCTCGATGCCTTCCTCCCGGAGCGCCTTACAGGCCTGGGTTCCGGAATAGTCGAACTCGCAGGCCTGACCGATGACGATCGGCCCGGAACCGATCACGAGAACTTTCCGCAGATCGGAGCGTCGCGGCATCGTCTGCTCGTCCTTTCGCGCACGCGCGCGGGGTGGATCTTACCCGATACGAAAAGGGCCGCCCCTCAGGCGGCCCCATTCACCATGCCGTGCCGAGCAAAGGTCACGAAGACTTGGCCTTCTCGCCCTTCGCGGGCTCCGCGGGAGCCGAGGGCGCGATCTCGCGGCGGTCGACCAACTCGATGATCGCCATCTCCGCGGCGTCTCCGCGGCGAGGCATCAGTTTCATGATCCTCGTGTAGCCGCCCGGCCGCTCGACGAATCGCGGCGCGATATCGTCGAAAAGCCGCTTGACGAGCCCCTTGTCGCGAAGCACGCCCGCGACGAGGCGGCGCGAGTGAACGCTGTCGGACTTCGCGCGCGTGATCAGGCGCTCCGCATAAGGGCGAAGCTCCTTCGCTTTGCCGAGCGTCGTCTCGATGCGCTCGTGACGGAAGAGCGACGCCGCAAGGTTGCTGAGCGTCGCCATGCGGTGCTCGGTGACGCGGCCGAGCCGCTTGGTTGCTTTACGGTGTCTCATCGCCTCTCCTCCGGCCGAGCGCTCAGGCGCGCGAAGCCTTGTCGCCGCCGACGCGCATGCCCAGCGAAAGCCGCATGTCGGCGAGCAACTCCTTGATCTCGTTGAGCGACTTGCGGCCGAAGTTCTTGGTCTTCAGGAGCTCAGCCTCGGATTGCTGGACCAGGTCGCGCACGGTCTCGATGCCGGCGTTCTTGAGGCAATTGTAGGAACGAACGGAGAGCTCGAGCTCGTCGATCGAACGATCGAGGTACTCGCGCAGCTTGTCGTCTTCCGTCTCGGGAAGCTCTTCGGCCTCGTCCATCCGATCTTCGAAGTTGATGTAGATCGAAAGGTGGTCCTTGAGCATCTTGGCGGCGATCGCGACCGACTCGCGCGGCGAGATCGTACCATCGGTCCAGACTTCGAGGGTCAGTCGGTCGTACTCGGTCGAGCGCCCGACGCGGGCGGGATCGACATGGAAATTGACCCGGCGCACGGGAGAGTGGACCGAGTCGATCGGGATGTATCCGAGCGCGAGGTCTTCTTCCATGTTCTGGTCGGCGGGCACGTAACCGCGACCCGGCCGAATGCGGAGTTCCATTTCGAGCGTGCCTTCGTCCGAAAGCGTCGCGATGACCGCACTGGGATCGAGGACGTCGACGTTCGAAGTCAAATCGATGTCCGCGGCCGTCACCTGGCGCGGCCCCTTGGCCGAGATTCGCACCGTTTCGGTCTTGGGCAGGTAGAGCCGGATCGGGATCTTCTTCAGATTGAGAATGATGTCGGTGACGTCCTCCGTGACGCCCGAGACCGACGAGAACTCATGGAGCACACCTTCGATCTTGACCGCCGTAATCGCGGCGCCTTCGATCGAGGAAAGCAGAATGCGCCGCAGCGCATTGCCGATGGTCGTGCCGAAACCGCGCTCGTAGGGCTGGGCGACGAATCGCCCGTAACTCTGCGTGAGCGTGGCCTGATCGACCTCCAGATACTTCGGCTTCTGGAATCCTTTTTCCAGCATTCGGTTCCTCCCGCGGGCGGGCGCGCGATCGGGCCGTCTTCGCGAGGTTCGCGATCGGCACGCCGCCGCTCGGATCGGACGGCTACTTCGAGTACAGCTCGACGATCAGGTTCTCCTGAATCGGCATCGTGATGTCTTCGCGACGTGGGAGCTCGAGGACGCGGCCCTTGAAACCCGCGTTGTCGAGTTCGAGCCATGACGGAACGCCGCGCCCCTGAGCCGTATCGAGATTGCTCTGGATGAGCGCGTTCTTGCGGCTCCTGTCGCGCAGTTCGATCACATCGCTCTTCTTCACCTGGAACGACGCGATGTCGACGCTCTTGCCGTTGACGACGAAATGCCCGTGATTGACGAGCTGGCGCGCTTGCGCGCGGGACGCGGCGAAGCCGAGCCTATACACCACGTTGTCGAGCCGGCGCTCGAGGAACGAGAGCAGGTTCTCGCCGGTGACGCCTTTGCGACTGGCCGCGCGCTTGAAGTAGAGCCGGAACTGGCGTTCGAGGACGCCGTAGATGCGCTTCACCTTCTGTTTTTCGCGAAGCTGCAGGCCGTAGCCGAGCAGCTTGCGCCGGCGCCGGCCGTGCTGGCCCGGGGCGTAGGCGCGACGCTTGACGGCGCACTTGTCCTTGAAGCAGCGCTCGCCCTTGAGAAAGAGCTGTTCGCCTTCACGGCGGCAGAGTCGGCAGGCGGGTCCGATATAGCGTGCCATTCCGATTCCTCCTCAGACCCGGCGCCGCTTGGGCGGCCGGCAGCCGTTGTGCGGGATCGGAGTGACGTCCTTGATGGAACGGACTTCGAGTCCGGCCGCGCCGATCGCGCGGATCGAGGATTCGCGTCCGGCCCCGGGGCCCTGCACGCGCACGTCCACCGTGCGCACGCCATGTTCGCGCGCCGCATCGACGGCCTGCGTCGCGGCCATCTGGGCGGCGAAGGGGGTGCCCTTGCGGGAGCCCTTGAATCCCGCCCGTCCAGCGCTCGACCAGGAGACCACGTTGCCCTGGCCGTCCGTGATCGCGACGATCGTGTTGTTGAAACTCGCCTGGATGTGCACCACGCCGTGGGGCACGATCTTCTTCTCGCGTTTCCGGGCGACCTTCTTGGCCTTGCCCGCTGCCTTTGCCATGTGGCTCTCCTGGTTCCTGCCGCCTTCAGGCCGCCGCTCGGTACGACACTTCGTCGTACCGGGCATGCCCACGCCCGTCCGTCACCTCGAAGTGGCTACTTCTTGACCTTCTTCTTGCCGGCCACCGCCACGCGGGGGCCCTTCTTGGTGCGAGCGTTGGTGCGGGTGCGCTGCCCCCGCACGGGAAGGCCGGAACGGTGTCTGATTCCTCGATAGCAGCCGATCTCGATCAGCCGCTTGATGTCCATCTGCACGTTCTTGCGCAGATCGCCCTCGACGCGCCCCTCGTCCGTGATGATCTGGCGGATGCGGCGCGTCTGATCTTCGGTCAGGTCCTTGACGCGCACTTCGAGCGGAACCTCGGCGGAGTCGAGGATCTTCTTCGAACGCGCGGGGCCGATGCCGAAGATGTAGGTCAGGGCCACGTCGATCCGCTTATTGAGCGGAAGGTCGATACCGGCGATGCGAGCCATGAGTACAGTCTCCCTCGATCAGCCCTGACGCTGCTTGTGCTTCTTGTTCTCGCAGATCACGCGAATCACGCCGTGACGACGCACGATCTTGCACTTCTCACAGATCTTCTTGACCGACGCTCTCACTTTCACGATGCACCTCGCCGCCGTCTCACTTGTAGCGATAGACGATTCGTCCGCGGGTCAGATCGTATGGTGATAGTTCCACGCGCACGCGGTCTCCGGGCAGGATGCGGATGAAATGCTTGCGCATCTTGCCGGAGATGTGTGCGAGGACTTTGTGTCCGTTGTCGAGCTTGACCCTGAACATCGCGTTCGGGAGAGTCTCGTCGACCACGGCCTCGACCTCGATCGCCTCCTCCTTGGACAAACCATCACTCCTTCGCGCTGGAGAGGATCCCGACGGGATCTCCCAGCACGCGCGGGCCACTTGCGGTCGCCGCCACGACCAACTCCCAATGGGCGGCGCGCGAACCATCGCACGTCACCGCGGTCCAGCCGTCCTCGAGCACCTTCACCGCCTCTTTACCGGCAGTGATCATGGGCTCGATGGCGAGCACGTTCCCCACCTCGATCTTCGGAGTCGTGCGCGTCACGCGGTAATTCGGGATCTGCGGCTCCTCGTGCATGCGAGTGCCGATCCCGTGTCCCACGAACTCGCGAACGACGCCGAATCCCGCCGCCTTGGCGTGCTCCTCGACGACGCGGCCGATATCGCCGATGCGGTTTCCCGGCCGCACCTGCTCGATCGCCTTGTGCAGACACTCGCGTGTCACCCGGGAGAGCCGCTCGTCCTCCGGCCGCACCTCGCCGATGAGGCAGGTCACCGCCGAGTCGCCGTAATACCCGCCCAGCAGCACGCCGAAGTCGATGCTGATGATGTCCCCGGAGCGCAGTTTCCGCGGCCCGGGAATGCCGTGCACCACCTCTTCGTTGACCGACGCGCAAATCGCCGCCGGGTAACCCATGTAGCCGAGGAACGCGGGCTTGGCGCCCAGTTCCGCGCATTTCTCTCGCGCGCGCTCGTCGAGGTCTCGTGTCGAGACGCCCACGGCAGCCAACGCCGACAGCTCTCCGAGAATCGCGCGGACGACCCGGCAGGCCTCGTCGATCTTCGCGATCTCGACGTCGTCTCGGCGCGCGATCATGACCGCACCCGCCCGATGCTAGCCTGCAGGCGCGCGAAAACGTCGCTGATAGTACCCGTTCCGTCGATTTTCGCCAGAATGCCCCGTTCTTCGTAGGCATCCGCGACGGGCTTCGTCTCGGCCTCGTAGACCCGCATGCGTTCGCGAATCGTCTCGATCTTGTCGTCCATCCGCGTCGAGCCGACTTCAGCACCCCTTCCAACGAGACGCTCGATCGCGACCGACTCAGGAATGACGAGCATCAAGACGGCGTCGATCCGCTTCGTCCCGAGGATCCCGTCGAGGAGCGCGACTTGGCCGAGCGTCCGTGGGAAGCCGTCGAGGAGAAACCCCTCCCGTGCGTCCGGCTCGCTCAGTCGCGCCTCCACGAGGCGGGCGATCGTTTCGTCAGGGACCAGGTGTCCGCGCTCGATGATGCTCGTGACCTGGTGTCCGAGCGGCGAATCGCTGGCGATCGCCGCGCGGAGCATGTCCCCGGTGCCGATGTGCGGGATCCCCAGGGCGGAGCAGATCTGCTTCGCCTGAGTTCCTTTGCCCGCGCCAGGCGGCCCGAGGAGCAGGAGGTTCATCAGCCGCGACGTCCCTTGATACGGGTCTTCTTGAGGAACCCGTCGTAGTGGCGCATCACGAGCTGGCTCTCGATCTGCTGGACGGTGTCCATGGCGACTCCGACCACGATGAGCAGCGACGTTCCGCCGAAGTAGAACTGAATGCCGAGCCCGTCCAGGACGAAGCGGGGCACGTACGTGTTGAAGAAGTTGCCGATCGCCGCGGGCTCGATCAGGTGCAGCGGAAAGCCGCTGATGAGGAAGATCGGGATCAGCGAGATCACGGAGAGGTAGATCGCGCCCGCGAAGGTCAGCCGCGTGAGCACCGTGTCGATGTACTCGGCGGTCTTCTTGCCCGGACGGACGCCGGGAATGAAGCCGCCGTAGCGCTTCATGTTCTCGGCGGTGTCCATCGGGTTGAAGATGATCGACGTGTAGAAGAAACAGAAAAAGAGAATCAGGCCGACGTAGAGCAGGTCCCAGAGCGGCATGTTGTAGCCGAGCTGGCGATTGAGCGCTCCGAGGAACGGGTTCTGCCACGTCCGATAGAGCCACTCGAAGAGCGCCTGCGGCAGTGCCAGCAGCGACGACGCGAAGATGACCGGGATCACGCCCGCGGTGTTCACGCGCAGCGGAAGGAAGGTCGCCGCGCCGCGCATGACTCGCCGACCACGCACCTGGCTCGCGTATTGGATCGGAATCCGGCGCTGCGCGCGCTCGACGAAAACGACCGCCGCCACGACGGCCGCCATCACCAGCGAGAGTAGGATGATCTGGAAGAGGTGACGGTCGCCGCGCAGAAGTTCCTGGATCGTGGAAACGATCGCGGGCAGCAAGCCGGCGACGATCCCGGCGAAAATGATGAGCGAAATGCCGTTGCCGATGCCTCGCTCGCTGATCTGCTCGCCCAGCCACATGACGAACGCGCAGCCGGTGGTCAGCGTGAGGACGGTCAAGAAGTAGAAGAGCGGCCCCGGATCGCTGACGATCGGAGTCGAAGTGCCGCCCAGGTTGGCGATCCAGAAGCCGATACCCAGCGATTGAATCGCCGAGAGCACCACGGTGCCGTAGCGCGTGTACTGAGTGATCTTCTTGCGGCCGACCTCGCCTTCCTTTTGCAGCCGCTCGAGATATGGCCACACGACGGCGAGGAGCTGCAGAATGATCGATGCCGAGATGTAAGGCATGATCCCGAGCCCGAAGATCGTCATCTGCGAGAAGTTGCCGCCGGTGAACACGTTCACCATGCCGAAGACGCCGCCCGCGTTCGACGAGAACCACTCCTGGAGCGCCTCGACGTTGATGCCGGGGATCGGGATGACGTTCCCGATGCGATACACGGCGAGCATGGCCAACGTGAAGATGACCCGCTTGCGCAGTTCCTCGATCGCGAAGATGTTCCGCAGGCTCTCGATCATGCTTCAGCTCGCTCAGGCGCCGAGGACGTGGACCTGACCGCCCGCCGCCTCGATCTTCTTGCGCGCCGCTTCACTTGCGGCATGGACCGAGATGTTCAGCGCGATGCTGATCTCGCCTTGTCCGAGTAACTTCACGCGCAGCATCTCCGCGCGCGAGATCACCCCGCGCTCGCAAAGCGTGTCGGGGTTGACCTCCGCGCCCGGCGCGAAGAGCTTCTCGAGACGACCGACGTTGACCTCGGTGTACTCCTGGCGGAATGGATTCAGGAAGCCTCGCTTCGGGACGCGGCGGACGAGCGGCATCTGACCGCCCTCGAAGTACCACGCCCTCGAGTAGCCCGAGCGCGACTTCTGGCCGTTGTAGCCTCGACCGGCCGTCTTACCAAGCCCCGAACCAGGGCCGCGGCCGACGCGCTTGCGGCTCCGCGTCGCTCCGGGAGCGGGGCCGATGTCGTGCAGTCTCATGGTCTCGTCCTCCGCGGCTGGTCTCAGCCGCGCGCCTGGGCGTCCGGCTCGTCGACGATGACGACGAGGTGCGGAATCTTGGCGACCATCCCGCGGATGGCTGCGTTATCGGGGAGTTCAACGACGCGCTGCATGCGGCCAAGCCCGAGCGCCTCGAGAATGCGCTTCTGGGCCACGGGCCGGCCGATGCCGCTGCCGATCTGCTTCACCTTGATCATCGGCCTCTCGCTCATGCGCCACCTCCCGGTGCTTCCGGAGCGAGGTCGGGCGCGATGGTCATCGGGCCGGCCTTGGGATCGAGCGACTCGGGGGCCACGCCGCGCAGGCGAGCCGTGTGACGGACGTCCTTGAGCCGCGAGAGGCCTTCGAAGGTCGCGCGCACCACGTTGTGCGGGTTCTGCGTCCCGATGCACTTCGTGAGCACATCCTGCACGCCCAGCGACTCCAGAATCGCTCGAACCGCGCCGCCCGCGATGACGCCGGTACCAGGCGAGGCCGGCTTCAGGAGCACGCGGCCCGCCCCGTGCCGGCCGACGACCACGTGTGGGATCGTCGTCCCTTTGAGCGAGACTTTTTGCATGTTGCGCTTGGCGCGCTCGATGCCCTTCGCGATGGCGGATGGAACTTCCTTCGCCTTGCCGGTTCCGTAGCCGACGCGGCCTTTGCCGTCGCCGACGACCACCAGCGCGGAGAAAGAGAAGTTTTTGCCGCCTTTCACGACCTTCGTGACGCGATTGATGAAGACGACCTGGTCTCGCAGGTCCGAACCCTCGCGGTCACGTTCACGCTCACGGTCTCTATCGAAAGCCACGGAGTCCTCCGCGCCCGGCCGAGCCGGATCAGAAATCGAGCCCACCCTCGCGGGCGGCATCGGCCAGGGCCTTGATCCGGCCGTGATACTTGTAACCGCCGCGATCGAAGACGACCGCGCCGATCCCATTCGCCTTCGAACGCTCGGCGATCTTCGAGCCGACGATCTTCGCCGCCGCGACGTTCCCGCCGTACGACGCTTGCGCCCGACACTCCGCGTCGAGCGAGGACGCCGCGACCAGCGTGCGACCCGTCGAGTCGTCGATCACCTGCGCGTAGATGTGCTTCAAGCTGCGAAAGATCGCCAGCCGCGGGCGCTCGGGGTTCCCCGAAACGCGGCCACGAATGCGCCGACGCACCTTGACGCGAGCTTCTTTGCGGTTCTTCCTTGCGTACATCGCCGTTCCCTGCGCCCCGCGCTACTTGCCGGCCGCTTTGCCGGGTTTGAGCGTGATCTCTTCGTTCTTGTAGCGGATGCCCTTGCCCTTGTACGCGTCCGGCGGACGCAGGGCACGAAGATTGGCCGCCACTTGACCGATCTGCTGCCGATCGATGCCCGTCAGCACGATCGTCGTGTTCTTGTCCTCGACGCGCGCCGAGATCCCCTGAGGGAGCGGAAACACGACCGGATGGCTGAACCCCAACGCCAAGTTGAGCGCCGAGCCCTGCGCCTCGGCTCGGTAGCCGGTGCCCAGGATCGTGAGCGCCCGCTCGTATCCCGCGGAGACGCCATGCACGGCATTCGCGAGCAAAGCGCGCGTCAGCCCGTGGAGAGCCCGCTGCGGGTTCGAGTCGTCCTTCCGCGAAAGGGTGACGGTGGTCCCCTCGACCGAAATCGAGATTCCCGCCGGCAAAGGAACGCGAAGCGAGCCCTTCGCCCCCTTGACCTCCAGCTGCTCGTCCGTCTGGGTGACGGTCACACCCGCGGGCAGCGTGATCGGTTTCAATCCGATTCGCGACATCGGTCTATCCTCACCAAATGTTGCAGAGCCACTCGCCACCCACGCCGAGTTGGCGAGCGGCGCGGCCCTCGAGAACACCCCTCGACGTCGAGAGGATCGTGATTCCCATCCCGCCGAGCACGTCGGGAATCTCGTTGCGGCCGACGTAGACGCGCCGGCCAGGCTTCGAGACGCGCTCGAGGCCCGAGATCACCTGATCGCCGTCAGGACCGTATTTCAGCTGCACGACGAGAACCCCCTGCGGAGATTCGCCGTCTTCATGGCGGAAGTCGGCAATGAAGCCCGACTCCAGCAGAATGCGCGCGATGTCGCGCCGCATCC
>CAZPJJ010000121.1:0-10353 GCA_964586535.1 uncultured Acidobacteriota bacterium
GAGCGCGAGGTCGCGCAGACTGCGCCCCTCCGCCGAGCCGAGCAGCCAGTGAAAGATCTCGTGGACGCGGTGCGCTCCCGCCGCGAGCAGCAGCACCGCGACACCCGCCGAGGCGAGGCTTCCCACGGCGACGCCCGTGAGCAGCAGCGCGCCCGTCGTCGGCCGGCCGGCGGCGTGAGCGAGCGCGTAGACGACGGCGATGGCGATGAGCGCCCCGGCGAACGCGGCGAGCGGCACGGACGCGGGCCACACGAGCGCGGCGCCCGAGGTGATCGCGGCGACCGCACCGAAGGATGCGCCGCTCGCGAGCCCGAGCAGGCCTGGGTCGGCGAGCGGATTCTGCAGGCACGCTTGCAGGGCGACGCCCGACGCCGCGAGCGCGACGCCGGCGAGCAAGAGCAGCGCGACGCGCGGCCCTCGCACTTGCAGCACGATGGCGCGCGCGATTCCGGGATCGACGTCCCGCGGCTCGGCGCCGACGAGGACGCGCATCGAGTCGAGCGCGGAGAGCGACGAGGCGCCGCCGACCGAGAGACCGATCGCGGCCGTCACGACGGGCAGCAGGATCAAGACGGCCGCGACGAGCGGGGCGCGCGCGCCGCGTGCGCTCACGGCTGGCGCGGCGCGTCGGCCCCATCCGCGCGCGACGCGGGATGGAGTTCGGCGGCGAGCGTGCGCGCGCTCGCGGCGAGGAAGGGCGTGACGGTCGTGAGCGCGCGCGGCGGCATCACGATCGCGCGCTTCTCGCGCGCGGCGCGCAAGAGACCGAGCTGCGGATAGGCCGCCAGCACCGACGCGACGGTCGTGCCGTCCTCGAAGCCGAGCAGCAGCACGTCGGGATCGAGCGCGACGATCGCCTCGGCGGAGAGCTTCTCGTGCCCTTTGACGCCGAGCTCGCGGGCGGCGTTCACGCCGCCGGCCGCGCGAATCAGCGCGTCGACGGTCGTGCCCTCGCCGGCGACGACGAGATGCGAGAACGAGAGCACGCGCGGCGGCTTGTGATCGCGCGGCAGCGCCTCACGCACGGCGGCGAGATCGCGGTCGAGCGCGGCCACGACGCGCGCGGCTTCGGCTTCGACGCCGAGCAGGGAACCGAGCGCGGTGAGCTCGCGGCGCATCTCGTCGAAGTCGGCGATCGACGCCAACACGTGCACGGGGATGCCGGTCTCGCGGATGACGCGAAGGAAGTCGCCGTTGTTCCAGGGTGCGGCGAGCACGAGATCGGGGGCGAGATCGAGCACGGGTTCGAGGCGCGCCGTCACGCGATGCGCGGTGGCGGGGTAGTGTCCGGCGACGTTGCTCATCGCCTTGTCGTCGGCGTAGGGCGTGACGCAGATCACGCGCGACGCGGGAACGAGCAGCGCGAGCAGTTCGTCGCCCGCGAGGCTCACCGAGCAGATGCGCTGCGGCGCCGCGGCGAACGCAGCGCCCGTCGCAAGCACGAGCGCGGCGGCGAGGCCGAGGCCCAAGACGAGCCGCCGCATCGAATCAGACCGATTTGTCCCAGAGCACATCGGGCACTCCACGCGCGCGGTTCTCGGCACGAGCCAGGATGAAGAGCAGGTCGGAAAGCCGGTTGACGTAGTGGATGACCTCGTCGGGGACGGCGAGCTCGCGCGAGAGCGCGACGATGCGCCGCTCGGCGCGGCGCGCGATCGTGCGCGCGAGATGAAGCAGCGAGGCACCCATCGTGCCGCTCGGCAGGATGAAGTTCTCGAGCGGGCCGAGCGGGGCATTGAAGCGATCGCATTCGTCCTCGAGCTGCTTGACGTGGCGGGGCTGAACGAGCGCGAGCAGCGGGTTCTCCTCGGCGCCGGTGCGGTCGAGCATGCAGAGCAGCCCGCCCACGTTGAGCAGTTCGCTCTGGACGCGCCCGAGGACGCGGTCGATCTCGGGATCGAGGCCGGCCGCGCGCGCCGCGCCGATCGCCGCGCTGAGTTCGTCCACTTCGCCGTAGGCTTCGACCTGCGGATTGTCCTTGCCGACCCGTTCGCCCGTGCCCAGGGCCGTCGTGCCGTCGTCGCCTTTGCGTGTGTAGATCTTGGTCAGCCGCGGCATTCGATTCCTCCAGGGGCCGGATTGTACCGGCCCCGCCCGCCCGCGACGACGGCACTATCTTGGCCCTGGCAGTCAACCCGGCTCGGTCATCCCCGTCTTGTGGGGCGGAGAATCGGACACGTTGAGAACGCTGGCCTCATCCCTCTCCGGCGTGGACGAAGAAGAACTCGTCCGGAGGGCCCGCACGGGCAGCCAGGAGGCCTTCGGGGAACTCGTGAGCCGGTTCCAGAGGCCCCTCATGGCAAAGGCGCTGAAGAGCACGCGGAACCTCGAAGATGCGGACGACCTCGTCCAGGAGACCTTCCTGCGCGCGTGGACGAACCTCTCGAGCTTTCGCGACGAGACCCGCTTCGGGGGTTGGCTCTTTCGCATTCTCGGAAACCTCGCCGCCGACCGGGGCCGCCGCTCCGGGCGCGAGGTGCTCGGTGGCGAAGAGGTCTTCGCCGCCCAGGCCGCTCCCGGCCCGAGCCCGGAGACCCGCGTCCTCTCGGCCGAACTCGCCCGCGCCGTGCGCGACGAGATCGCCGCGATCCCCGAGGGCCGCAAACGCGAGGTCTTCCTGATGCGCTTCGTCGAGGGGCTGCCGCTGCAGGAAATCGCCGATCGCCTGGGCGTGCATACGGGGACCGTGAAGGTCCACCTCTTCAGGCTCTCGCGCGACTTGCGCGCCCGCTTCCGGCAAGTGGAGGATGCCTCATGACCGATCCCACCCTTCCCCCCGACGACGTGATCGTCGAGCGCTTCTTCGCGCGGCAGCGCGCGGAGATCCTCGCGCGCGTCGCGGCGCACGAGACGCACCGCCGGGAGCGGCGGGCCGGCTGGGCGCTCGCCGCTGCGGCCGCGGGCGTGGCGCTGCTCCTCGGCTGGGGCGCGGTCACGGGCCCCCAGATGAGTTCGCTCGCGATCGACTCGTGGGCGACCGCCATCGAACTTCCCGCCGACGACGCCACCATCGGCGATCCGCTCGCCGCCTTCGGCACGTGGGGCGACGAGCTCGTCGATGCCGAGCGCGACCTCGCCGGTCTCGACGCCTCTCCGCTGCCGCCGCTCTCGCTGGAGCTCAGCGACGAGCTGCTGCAAGAACTCGATGAATGGCCCTTCCCCCTTCCCGATCCGGGCGACGATCCGTCGGCCCCGATTCGAGGATGACATCATGAGACGCCTGCTTTCCGCCCTCTCCCCGCTCCTCGTCCTCGCGTTCGCGATCGCTCCGGCCGCGGCCGACCTCGGCGACATCGCCGATCGCTGGTGGACGAGCCCTCGCGTCGTTGAGCGCCTCAAGTTGACGCCCGAACAGGTCGAGCAGATCGAGACCATCTCCTACCGCCAAGGTGAAGCGATGATCGACCTGCGAGCCGACCTCGCGCGCGCCAACCTCGACCTGCTCCGGCTGCTCGATGCGCCCGCTCTCGACGATGCCGCCGTCAAGGACGCCATCGACCGCGTGGTCAGCGCTCGCGCGGGTATGGCGCGCGCCGAACTCGAGAGCCGCGCCGAGATCGCCAAGATCCTCGACCTCGAGCAGCGCCGCGCGCTCATGGCGCTGGCCGAAGCCGCGCGCGAGCGGCGCCCCTTGCTGCGCGAGCGCATGAAGGAGCGCAGCGGGCGCTAACAGCGAATCCCATCCCCTTCCCGGGATGCCCGGACGATGGACGAGTCCGGACGACAGGGCGGCTTGCGAGCCGCCCTTTTTCTTGGTTGCCCGGCTGGCGCCGGGACGATCCGGGACCGACGTTGCCCTCGAGGCTCGGGCCCATCTTGGGACGGATCGACGCAGGCCCGGGTCGTTGGAAGGGGTTTTGGGTGAAGCTCCCGGGACGCATCGACCCGCGCTCGTGGTCGTTCGCCGCCAAGCTCTTCGCCTCGACGCTGGCGTTGACGCTGATCCCGATGTCGGTAGTCGTCATCTCCGCCTTGCACGCCGAAAAGCGCGCCGTCGAAGACGAAGTCGAGGCCGCGTTGCGCACACGCGCGCGAAGCCTCGCCGACGGCGTCGCCGAGGCGCTCTACGAAGCACTCGAGCAGATGGCGGCCGTCGCCTCGTCGCGAGCGGCCGCCGACGCGCTGACCGCTCATGGTCGCGCGTACGACGCGCTCGACGCCGCCGGGCTCGAGCGGCAGGCGCAGATGCTCGCCCGCGAGTGGAATCACGCGCCGCGCGAAGGGGGCTTCACGGCGACGAGCGCAGACGCGCGGCGCGCCGCCGTCGAGATCCGCGGGCTGCTGCTGCCGTGGCTCGGCGAAGACGCGAGCCTCGCGCTCTTCGACGTACGCGGCGTCCCGGTCGTGGCGAGCGGTCCCGCCACCGTGACGCGCGCGCACCGTGAATCCTGGTGGAACGACGCCTGGTGCGACGGCCGCGGCGGCGTTCACGCAGCCGTGATCTCGCCCGGGCGCGCGCAGCGCACCGCGATTCGTATCGCGCTCGGCGTGCCGCGCGCCACGGGAAGCGGCGCGCGCGGCGTGCTCGTCGCCGAGATTCCTCTGGCGACGCTTCTCTCGTTTCTCGACCGCGCTCCCGTCTCGGCCGACGGTCGCGTGCGGGTGCTTGATCGCGAGGGGCGGCCGGTCCACGACGTGCATGCCGCCAGGCCGAGTCCACTCGAACGCGCCTACGCGCTTCCGGAGAGCGGCGAGAAGACCGCGTTCGTGAAGCTCGACGACGGCCGGCGCGCGGGAGTCGCGCTCGCGGCGATCACGCCGTGGCGCGCCGCGCGTCTCGCCGGCCGCGCGCGCGGCACGATGCTCGAGCCGCTCTCCGAGCTGCGCTGGACCGTGGTCGTCGAGGAGCCGATCGACGCGACGCGGGTGCATGGCGGACGCTTCGCCGCAGGCGCGCTGACGCTCCTCGGCGCGATCGCGGCGTTCGCGGCGGGGGCGGCGTTCATGATGACCAGGCGCCTCACGAAGGGCCTTGCGGAACTGCGCGGCGCCGCCGAAGAGCTCGCCGCAGGGAAGCTCGACGTCGAGATCCCCGAAGGGGGCGCCGATGAATTCGGCAAGCTCGCCTTCGCGTTTCGCGCGATGGTCGAGCAGCAGCGCGATGTCGTGAGTTCGCTCAGAGAGGGCAAGAGCCAGCTCGACGGGCAGTTCCGCGCGACGCGCGAGGCGAAGGACGCCGCGGAGCACGCGCATCGCGAGCTGCGCCGCCACCACGAGGAGCTGCGCTCGTGGACGGATCGCGTCGACTTGCTCGGCAAGCTCTCCGAGTCGCTGCACGACTGTGAGAACCGCGACGAGGTCTTCGAGACGACCGCGCGCTTCGGCGAGCAGCTCTTTCCGGGACTCACGGGCGCGCTCTATCTCGCGGATCAGCCGCACGCGCCCTTCTACACGGTGCGCGTCGCCTGGGGACCCGATGCCGCCCGCGAGCGCGGACGCAGCGTCGAGGCGACCGATTGCCTCTCCCTTCGCCGCAGTCACGCATATCGCATCGAGCGCGGGCACGACCCCATGCCGGTGTGCCGCCATGCGAATCATCCGGGGCTCGTCCGCTCGCTCTGCCTGCCGATGATTGCCCGGCGCGAGGGCGCGATCGGCTTCCTCCACCTGCAGGAGTCGTCGCCTCTGGGGGCCACGGTGCAGCACGCTTCGCGCTCGCCGCTGCTCGACGACAACGCGAACCGCTTGGCGAGCATGGTTGCGGAGCAGCTTCGCCTGGCGATCGCGAATCTGCTGCTGCGTGAGGAGCTCACGCGGCAGGCGATCCGCGACGAACTGACCGGACTCTACAACCGGCGCTTCATGGAAGAGGTGCTCGAACGCGAGGTCGAACGCGCGCGGCGCACGCGCCATCCGCTCTCGGTCGTCGTGCTCGACATCGACCACTTCAAGACCGTCAACGACCGGCTCGGGCACGCGGCGGGTGACGCCGTGCTGCGCGGCATCGCGGACATGATCGAAGCGGGCGTCCGCAAGACCGACTTCGCCTGCCGCTACGGCGGCGAGGAGTTCGTTCTCGTCATGCCCAACGCCGGGCGCGAGGATGCCTGCCGGCGTGTGCAGGAGGTGCTCGCGCGCGTGCGGGTCACGACGATCCCGCATCAGCGGCAGTCGTTGGGGCCGGTGACCATGTCCGCGGGCGTGGCAAGCCTCGGCGTCAACGGCGAGAGTCCCGAGGAGTTGCTGCGTGCCGCCGACGAGGCGCTCTATCGCGCAAAGGCGGGCGGACGGGACGCACTCGTCGTCGCCTGATTCTCGTCGCTCGTGTCATCCTCGTGCCGGGTTCCGCGTCAGATCGATCGACGCGACCCCGTCGTCGCGAGGTTTTCATGCGCCCATCTTCCGCCGTGATTCGTCGTGTCGCGTCCGCTCTGATCCTCATCACCGTCGTGGGCCTCGTCGAAGCAGTCGCGGGGCCCTCGGTCGAGGGACGCGTCGTGAGCGCGCGCGGCGTTCCGCTGGCGGAAGCCGAAGTCACGCTCTCGCCCATCGAAGAGCCCCATGCGCGCGCGATGGCGGTGCTCTCCGGGAGCTCCGAGCCGACACCCGTCGCGCGCGTTGAGACCGGTGCCGATGGACGGTACCGGCTGCAAGCTCCGTCGGCCGGCGTCTGGCGCGTCCGCGTGATAGCGCCGGGCTTCGCGCCACAGGTGACGACGATCGATCCGCTCGTCGACGACACGACGCTCCCCGAGGTCGCGCTCCACGCCGAGACCGTGCTCGAAGTGAGCGTCGTCGACGCGGAGGGCGCGCCCGTCCCGGGCGCGCTGGTGCGCATGGGCGCGCGTCCGGCGCGCGACGTCTCGTGGGAGACGTCCGAGGAGATCCAGCGCACCGACGCCGCGGGCGTAGCGCGCTTCAGCACGGCGCGCGGCACCTCCATCGAACTCGCCGCCACCCATCAGGGAGCGCTTGCGAGCACCTCGGCGCGCGGCGCACGCACCATGCTGCGGCTCGCGCGCACGCCTTCCCGCGCTCTCGCGCTCCGCGACGACGACGGTGCCGCGCTCGCGAACGCGGTCGTCGCGCATCGCGAGTTGCTGTTACCGCTCGCGCGCTCCGACGAGCGCGGGCGCATCGACGTTCCCCTCGCCGAGAGCGGCGCGGCGCAGATCGTGCTCCTCGCCGATCACGGCGGCACGACGACCATGCGCCTCGCCCCGCGCACGCCTGAGGAACCCGAACTCCTCCCCGTGACCATCTCGCGCCCGACGCGCTTCGTGGGGCGCGTCATCGATCTCGAGACGCGAAAGCCCATCGCGGGCGCGATCGTGCGCCCGCTGCGCTCCGCGTGGACGTGGACGACGAGCGACACCGCCGGGCGCTTCGAGCTTCGCAACGCGGGGCCGAGTGCCGAGCGCGCCCTCGCGGCCGCGACGGGCTATCTCACGGAGCAAGTCGAGACGCGGCGGGGATCGGCCCCGCGCTTGGTCGAAGCGACGATCGCGATGCGTGCCGCGGCGGCGGTCGCGGGGCGCGTCGTGGACGAAGAGGGCCGTCCCGTCGCCCGCGCCGCTGTGAAGGCGACGGTGCGCGAGCTGCGGAGCGAGGAGGCTCCGGGACCACGGCGCTTCGCGCGGTCGTTCACCTCGGCTGCCTTCAGCGTCTCCGCGGTCACGACAGGGGACGACGGGCGCTTCATCGTGCGCGGACTCGATCCCGAACGACGGTGGCAGCTCGACGCGGTCGCGCGCGGCCGGGGCGCGGGCTCGCTGGCGCTCGCGCCGTTGCGCGCTCGCGAGACTCGCAGCGACCTCATGATCTCGGTGCACCCGACGCAGGCGATTCGCGGACGTGCGCTCGACCAGGACGGCACTCCTCTCGCCGAGGCCGAGATCGACGTGAAACCCGTCACCGAAGGTCCGCGGCGCGGCATGGGACGCTTTCGCATGCAGCAGCCGGACGATCGGCGACCCGTCGCCTTCTCGGCGGCCGATGGAAGCTTCGTCGCCTCGGATCTCGCGAGCGGGACCTACGAGGTGATCGTCCGGCGCCTCGGATACGCGCGCACGACGGTGCCCGGCGTGGTGGTCGGCGATTCACCGCAGAAGACCGTCGACATCGGCGATGTCGTCCTCGAGCCAGGAGTCGCCGTCTTCGGCAAGGTGCTCGATCCCGACGGCGCTCCGATCGCGGGAGCCGAGGTCCGGCTGGGCGGTCGGGGAGCGGGCTTTCGTCGTCTGGCGATGATCCCTTCGACGCGCGCGGCCGATGCCGTCACCGGCGCCGACGGCGGGTTCGTGATCTCGGACCTCCGCCGCGACGACACGATGGTGCTGAGCGTCACGCACGAGGGCTATCTCGACGGACTCGCGGAGGGCGTGCGAGCGGGCTCTCCCGATCCCGTATCGATCACGCTCGAACCGGCGTGCCGTGTCGAGGGCATCGTCGTCGACGGCGCGGGCGAACCCATCTCGGGCGCGCGGGTCAGCGTCGCGGAGATGCGTGTGCGCGGCTCGCGGGTCGTGCCGATCAGCGTTTCCAGCATCGTCGCGAGTGCCGACGACGGAACCTTCGTCATCGTGGACGCGGAGCCCGGGGCGCTACAAGTCGTGGCGGTCAAGGAGGGGTTCCTCGAGCCGGAGCCCGTCGACGTCGTCCTCGTCCCCACGGAGCCGCAGAGCGGTGTCCGGGTGGTGCTCGCGCGGGGCGCGCGCGTGGCGGGAACCGTTCGCGCCGCGGACGGAACACCGCTCCCTGGTGCTGACGTCGAGATCGCCGGCGATCGATCGTGGTCCCGGTCTTTCAGCGGGAGCGCCACGACGGACGGCGATGGTCGCTATCTCCTCGAGGGCGTTCCTCCCGGCAAGACATCGATCGAGGTCACGCATCGCTCTCATCCGCGGACCGTGAGGGACGCCGAACTCGACGAAGGCGAGACGACGCTCGACATCACGATGGAGCGCGGCGCGATCGTTGCGGGCCGCGTCGTCGGCCCGGGCGGCGAACCCGTCGTCGAGGCTCGCGTCACGATGGAACAGGCGGGCGCGGGATTCGGAGCAAGTTCGGCGATCACCGACGCCAGCGGCGGATTCGTCCTCGATGACCTGACGCCCGGGGACCACACCGTGCGAATCACCGCGAGGGGCTACGCGCCACCGGATCCGGCGCCCAAGGTCGCCGTCGCCGCGTCGGGGACGCCGCCCGTCGAGATCGTGCTGCGCGCCTCGGGCTCGATCGTCGGCAGGGTGATCGGCCTCGACGCGGACGAGCTCGCGGCGGCGAGCATCTCGGCGAGCGGAGAAGGAACGAGGCGCTTCGCGTCGGGCGTCGTCGATCGCGACGGCAGCTATCGCATCGAGGACATCGGTCCCGGGACATGGAACGTCGTCGGCCGGCTTCAGACGGGTCGCATCGCGGAAGCGAGCGCAACGGTGCCCGAGGACGGCACGCCGGTGAGCGTCGATCTCGAGTTCGGCAGCGGATTCTCGATCTCGGGCGTGGTCTTGGACGGTGACGAGCCCGTCGCGGGCGCGAACGTCTTCGCCGTTTCGGAGACTCGCCCCACGGTGTTCACGCGCACCGACGACGCGGGCGCTTTCGTTCTCGAAGGGCTCGACACCGGCACGTACTCCGTGTCGGCCTCCGACTGGGATCGGGGAGCCTCGACCGAGGCGACCATCCGGCTCGAGGGCGACGAGCGCATCGCTTTGCGCTTCGCGTCGGGATCGGTGAGCGGAAAGGTGATTCGCGGCAGCGACCGTTCGCCGCTCTCGGGCGTCGCGATCTCGGCCACCCCCGCCGATGGCGGGTCGAGCGCGACCGGGAGCGGATGGCGCACGTCGGGTGCGGCATCGCGCGGCGACGGCTCGTTCGTGATCGAGAGGCTCCATGCGGGCACTTGGCGACTCGTCGCGACGCGCGAGGGCTACGCGGCACGCGAGATCGACATCGCGCTCGGCGAAGGCGAGGAGCGACAGGATGTCGTGCTCGAGCTCGAACCGACCGAGGGGCTGGCGCTTCAGCTCACGGGACTCAACGGTCCGCCGCCCGCGGGGACGCGCGTCGCGGTTCTCGACGCCGCGGGTCGTCCCGTCGTCATCGGGATGTATGCGGCAGCCGAGAACGGCGTCTTGTTCGTGGACTCCGTTCCGCCCGGCACTTGGTCGACGATCGTCCACGCGGGGGGCTACGCAAGTACCGAAGTCACGGCAACGGCTCCGGGCCCCGCGACGCCCGTTGCCCTCGGGCGCGCTGCGTCGCTCGTCGTCGAAGTGCCCGAACTCCAGGAAGGCCCCGCCATCGAGGCATGGCTGACGCTCCGCGACGGCAGCGGCCGAATCCACCGCGCTGTGCGCTGGATCAGCGAGGTGAGGTCGTCGTTCCCGCTTTCTCGCGGGGTGGCCACGCTGG
>CAZPJJ010000122.1:0-10326 GCA_964586535.1 uncultured Acidobacteriota bacterium
CCCGCCATCCTCGCGAGGATACGAGATGACCGGCACGACCGGCGCGCCGAGTCGCACCGCGAGTTGACCGAGCGTGGGAGTGACCGAGGCGCTCCGGCCGAGGAAGGGCAGGAAGAGTCGTGGCGGCGCGTGGACGTTCTGGTCGACGAGGATCGCGAGCGAGCGACCCTCGCGCAACGAGCGGAGCGCACGCCGGAGCGCGCCGTGCTTGCCGAGGACCCGATTGCCCGCCGTTTCTCTCCACGAGACAAAGGCCCGCTCGAGCCACGGGTTGTCGAGCGGGCGGGCGATGAAATCCATCGGGATGCCCGCGAGCGATTGACGCAGAGCCACGAGTTCCCAATTACCGTAATGGGCCGAGAAGACGATCACGCCGCGGCCGAGGGCGTGCGCTTCCTGGAGGTGCTCGAGCCCCTCCGTCTCGAAGAGCGAGTCGGCGCGCGAGGTCGCATACCAGGGCAGCGCGAGCACTTCCACGAGCACTCGGCCGAAGTGGCGAAACGCGTCGAGCGCCACGGCGCGCGAGGCTTCCTCCGAGATGCCCAACGCCAAGCGCGCGTTCTCTCGCGCGAGGCGCCGGTGCCCGCCGTCGATGGCGTGGACGATGCGCCCGAGCCCATGGCCGAGCGCGACGCGCGCGCGCGGCGGGAGCGCCCGGATGAGCGGCGCAAGCCCGAGCAGGAGCCCCGCTTCCACCGCTCGCACCGCGAGAGGCACGCGGCTCATCGCGTGCCCTCCCGCGTTTGCTGGAGACGCGCCGTCACGATCTCCAGCAGAGCCCGCTCGGCGCCGATCGCCAGCGTTGCGACGAGAACGTGCGGAAGGGGAGCGCTCGCGGGCCAACGCACGGCGTCCTTCTCGGTCGTGAGCACGATGGCGTCCAGGGCGCGGGCGCGGGAGGCGATGGTCTCTCCGTCGGCCTCGCTGTAGGGATGATGATCGGCGAAGACCAGGTGATCGGCGATGCGCACGCCCGTCGCGCTGGCGGACGAAGAGAAGCTCGCGGGTTGAGCGATGCCGCTGACGAGGAGAACGGGCGCGGTTCCGAGCCCGTCCGGGTCGAGCACGTCTCCCGTCGGGTCACGAATGCCCGACGGCGCGTACGAAGCGGCGAAGACCGGCGGGCGGAGCGGTTTCGGGATCGTCCCGATCACGTCGCGCAGCGCTGGCGGGATGTCCTCGAGCGCGAGCGCCCCGGTCCGCGCCGCGAGCCCGACAGGAGCGCGCGTGAGGAGGACCGCGACGGCGCGCTTCAGACCGTCGCTCGCTGGCTCGCGAAGCAAACCCGCAGGAAGGCCGCGACCTCCGCCCAGAGGGTCGCGGTGATCGCAGAGCACGAGGGCGACGTCCCGGCGCAACCGCCGATGCTGCAGGCCGTCGTCCAGCACCGCGATCGTGGCGCCCTCGGCTGCCGCGCGTCGAGCGGCCTCGACGCGATCCACTCCGACCACGACGACGTGCGCGAGTCCGCGCCGGGCGACGAGTGCCGCTTCGTCGCCGCTGGCGCCGGGCGGCACCAGGATCGTCGCGCCGCGTGAGACGACGAGCGGCTCCTCGTCGCGCTGCCCTCCGTATCCGCGAGAGACGACGCCCACGGCTTCGCCGCGCTCACAGAGCCGCTCCAGAAGCCAGAGCACGACGGGAGTCTTGCCCGTCCCGCCTGCCGTGAGATTTCCGACGCAGGCGATGGGAAGTGCAACGCTCCGGGCGCGCATCCACCCACGGTCGAAGAGCACGTTGCGGAAGTGCGCCACCGCGAGCGCCGCCCGGCCCAGGGGAGCAAGGAACGGCAGCGGCCGTCGGGGAGCGCGGGCGCGGCTCATCCCCGGAGTTCCAGGACGGCACGGGCGAGCCGCATGGAGTGTCCGCGTCGCTCCGTCACGAGCTTCAGGGCCGCGGCGCCGACGGCGGCGGCACAAGCACCGTCCGTCGCGAGCTGGGCCAAACGGCTTCCGGCCTCGTGTCCGTCGGCGGCACGCACGAGCGCGCCGTGCTCCGCCAGCGGCTCGACGAGGTCGCGCTGGTGATCGATATGAGGCCCGGCGACGAGCGCACAGCCCGCCGCTGCCGCTTCGAGCGGCGAGTGGCCGCCGACGGGGGCGATCGTGCCGCCCATCAGCGCGGTCCGAGCGCAGGCGTAGACCCGCGCGAGAACGCCGAGACGATCGAGCAAGAGCACCACGGCGCCCGCCGGCGCGGGGCCCCGCGAGAGCCGCCAGGCGTCCTGTCCCGCCGCCGCGAGTTCGCGGGCGACGTCGTCGAAGCGTTCCGGATGCCGGGGCGCGACGATGAGCCCGGCTCGGCGCTCGGCGAGCAAGGGGAGCAGGGCAGGGAGCACGGTTGCGGTCTCGCCGGGATGGACGCTGCCGAGCACGATCCACGGCCAGGACGGGGCCAGCCCGAGCTCGGCACGAAGCTCTCGCACGGCCGCATCGCCGGGGGGCGGCGGCGCGCCATCCCACTTGAGATTGCCCTCCGGGCCAAGCCGGCTCGGGGGCATGCCGAGCGCGAGAAAAAATTCCCGGTCGGCGGCGCTCGCTGGGGCGAGGAGCGTCAAGCTCGCGAGCGCGCGCGCATAAAGCGGTCTTGCCCGCAGATAACGCGGCAGGCGCTCGGGCGAGACACGCGCCGAGACGAGAGCTGCCGGAACGCCGCGAGCGGCAAGGGCCTCGAAGCGCAGCGGCCAGATCTCGGTTTCGACTCCCACGTAGAGCCCCGGCTCGTAGCGCTCGAGGAAGCGGCGCAGGGGCTTGACGCCGTCGAGAGGGGCGAGCGCGGAGGTGGGGGAGAGATCGCGCGCCGCACGCTCCCGGCCCGTCGTCGTGGACGTCGTCACGATGCGTGGGAGATTCGGCACCAGGGCGTCCACGGCCCGGACGAGCGCCGCCAGTGCGCCGACTTCTCCGATCGAGGCGGCGTGGAACCAGAGCGAGCCTGGGTCCGAGATGGGAGGACCGGCGAGGCCGAGCCGCTCTGCGTGGTCCCGCGCGTCGGCTTCTGCTCCGCTGCGGCGGGCCCATTCATGACGGATGGCGAAGGCGCCGCCGGCTCCCGCGGCGATCGCGCGCCAGAGCGCGAACCAGAGGCGTCCTCCGCGGGGACTCGCGCCCTCGTTCGCGGAAGGCCCGCCAGGGTCGCCGGAGTTGTTGCGTGCCGCAGTCCGACGAATCATGCTCACGGACGGTCCAGCCTGGTCCCCACCCGGGCCGCATCAACGGCAGCCGCAGCAGGAACCCGCGCCTCGTCGGAGTTGCGCGGAGGGAGGCGTGAGATGTTCGAGAAGATCGGGGTCATCGGTGGAGGCATGATCGGCGGGGTGCTCGTCCAGGAAATTCCGCGCCGACGTCTCGCGCGTCGTGTTGCGCTGGTCGACATCATGCCGCCCGACATGGCGAAGGGGAAGTGCCTCGACATCGTCGAGGGCGCTCCCGTCATGCATTTCGACGCCGTCATGGAGGGCAGCAAGACCTACGAGGTGCTCGCCGGCGCGCAACTCGTGATCAACACCGCCGGGGTGCCGCGGAAACCCAAGCCCGACGGGACGCTCCCCACCCGCGAGGAACTCCTCGCGACCAACCTCAAGATCACCGACCAGGTCGGCGAAGGCATCAAGACCTACTGCCCGGACGCGATCGTGATCTCGATCGCGAATCCGCTCGACGCCATCGTCTACCGGCTTCACCAGATTCTGGGCGTCTCGCGCGGGCGGCTCTTCGGCATGGCCGGCGTGCTGGATTCGGCTCGCTACCGCTACTTCGTCGCCGAGGCGGCGGGGGTTTCGGTCGAGAACGTCGAGGCGCTCGTCCTCGGCGGCCACGGCGACACGATGGTGCCGATTCGCTCGGCGTGCCGCGTTTCGGGCTTGCCGGTCGATCTCTTCATCGACGACGCCACGCTCACGGCCATCGAGAACCGCACGCGTCAGGCGGGCGGAGAAGTGGTGAAGCTGCTCGGATCCGGGTCGGCCTTCGTCTCGCCGGCGTGGTCCGCCCTCGAGATGGCCGAGGCGATCATCTTCGACAAGAAGAAGATCATGCCGGTGAGTGCCCTTCTCGACGGCGAGTACGACGTGCACGGACTCTTCGTCGGCGTGCCGGCTCTCGTCGGTCGCAACGGCGTGGAGCGCATCCTCGAGATCCCGCTCACCGAAGGCGAGAAGTCGCTCCTGCAGAAGTCGATCGACGCGGTGCGCCAGACCTCGGCCGAGGTCGACGCGCTCGCTGGACGGCGGTAGCCTCGCTCACGCATCGCAGTCGGCCCCCGCGCCTCGAGCGCGGGGGCTGCCGCACGAGGAGCGTTCCGATGACTCGCGTGTTCCCGGTCGTATTCGCCTTGACCTTCTTCGCGGCCGTCGCGCCCGCGCCGGCGCAGGTCGTGCTCAACGAACGCCGGCCTGGCCTTTACGGGGCCTGCACGGACATGAACGAGCAGCCGCTCGAAGGGTGCGTGGTGACGCTCACACCCGTGGGTTCCACGCTCGCGCCCTTGACGATCGAAAGCAACAAGCGCGGTCTCTTCACCTTTCCGACGCTGGAGTTGGTGAAGGATGGCTACGAGCTGAGCGTCGTCAAAGAGGGCTATTTCGTGCGCAAGTTCTCGATTCTAACGCGCACGGGAAAGATGGAGATCTGGCAGGACATCCAAGGCGAACTCGTCCCGGATCACCAGCAGATGCCGGCGGTGCGTTACCGCAGCGGCAACGCCAACGTGCGCCTCTCCATGATGCCGATCGAGGAGTACCAAGCGCAGCGACAGGCCAAGGCAGCCGAGGAAGCGGCCGCGCAGGCGGCGGCGCGTCCTGCCCCCGTGGTTCGCGAACTGACTCCCGCCGAGCAGGCGCAAGAGGCTCTGGCGATGGGAGATTTCAATGCCGCCTCGCAGAAGCTCGAGGCCGCGCTCGAGGCGACGCCGGACGACGTCGAGATGCGCTGGCTGCTCGCGCAGACGCTGGCTAGGCGGCAGGAATGGGGCGGGGCGCTGCGGGAGGGCATGAAAGTCCTGCGCGCGCAGCCCGATCGCCCCGGCGCGAATCTCGACATTGCGCGGTGGCTCGACCAACAGGGCCAGCCCTCGTCGGCGGCGATTCCCTATCTCGAGAGGGAGCGTGCTCAGGACGCCGCGAACGTCGAGGTCCACAAGCGGCTCGTCGCTGCGTACACGGACGCAGGCCGCAAGCAGGACGCGCGCGCGGCGCTCGACGCGTGGCTTGCGGCGCGTCCCGAGGACTCCGAGGCCCTCATCGCGCTCGCGGCCATCAAGAGCGAAGAAGGGAAGTTCGCGGAAGCCGAAGACCTCTTCCAGCGCGTGGCCGCCGCCGATCCGGCGAACGCCCACACCATGTTCTTCAATGCCGGCGCGTCGATCATGAGCCGCCCGTCGTTGACAGCCGAAGATCGCAAGCGAGCCGCGACCGCCTTCCGCAAGGCCGTCGAACTCGATCCGAACTACGCGCGCGCGCACCTCGAACTGGCCTACGTCCTCATTGGCCTCGGCGACAAGGCAGGCGCCCGCGAGCACTTCCAGAAATTCCTCGATCTCGCGCCCGGTGATCCTCGTGCGGGCGAGGCCAAGGGGATGATCGAGGCGCTGCGCGGCTGAGTCTCGAGCAAGCGCGCAGTCCGGGGCCGGTGATCGATGGAGGCGAACGCAGGATGAAGTTCGTCGTGATCCTCCCCGATGGCGCGAGGCTGCAGCACTTGGCCAGCGCGGGCGTGA
This sequence comes from uncultured Acidobacteriota bacterium, assembly GCA_964586535.1. GTDB lineage: Bacteria > Acidobacteriota > Polarisedimenticolia > J045 > J045 > CAZPJJ01. The sequence continues at coordinate 5,716 of CAZPJJ010000122.1, forward strand.
TATCGATCGGGCGTTCCCGCTCGAACGTGCTCGTCGTCCCCGACCCCCAGCTCTCCCGCCACCATGCCGAGATTCGCAGTCTCGACGACGGCACGTGGCAGGTCAGGGATCTCGGTTCGCTGAACGGGACGCTGCTCAACGACGAGCCGCTCGAGAGCCCTCGTTCGCTGCGCGAAGGCGATCGCATCACGCTGGGTTCGTCGGCGATCCACGTCGGCGAGCCGCGCGAACCCGCCCGCTTCGACCTCGGGGCGCTCTCGCTCATTGGAGTCACGGAGGGCACGATCCACTCGCTTCCCGCCGAGGGAGCGGCGGCGCAGAATCTCTCCCGGCTCGTCTTCGAGGCGGCACGCGCGCTCGTCGACGCCGCGGACACGCGCACCGTTCTCGGCCGCATCCTCGAACTCGCGCTGCAGGCCACGCGCGCCGAGCGCGGACTGATCGCGGAACTCACCGGCGGCGAGACGCTTACGCCACTGGCCGCCGTGCCCGCGTGGGAAGGCGGAGACCCGCCGTGGATCAGCAAGGAAGTTCAAGCGCGGGTTCTCGGCAGAGGCGAATCCGTCATCGTGGAGGACATCGCTCACGACGAGTCGCTGCGCGGACGCGAGACGATCGTCGGGGCGCAGGTGCGCTCGATCCTCTGCGCTCCGCTCGGCCAGGGCGAATCGCGGCGCGGGATCTTCTATCTCGACAGCGTGGCGCAGAAGGCGCGCTTCGAGACGAGCCATCTCGAGGTCGTGACGGTCCTCGCTGGCCTCGCACACTTGGCGATGGAAGCGGAACAGGCGCGGCGGGACGCCGAGCGCAAGCGCGTCCTCGAGGCCGAACTCGACGCCGCGGTCGCGATTCAAGCGTCGCTCTTGCCGTCTTCCGATCCCGAATGTCCGAAGGGCTTTTCGGCCGCGGGGGGCCATCGCGCTTGCCGGGGAGTGGGCGGGGACGTCTTCGATTTCTTCGGCTGGGGCGAGCGGGGCTATGGCGTCATGGTGGCTGATGTCGCCGGCAAAGGTCTCTCCGCGGCGCTGATCGGCAGCAATTTGCTCGCACGGTGGAAGTCCGTGCTCTGCTCGGGTCAGCCGGTCGCGACGTGGCTCGCCCGGCTCAACGACGAGCTCTGCGACCTGCTGCCCGAGAACCGCTTCGTCACGCTCGCCTTTGCCGTCGCCGACGCGGATTCCGGGACGTTGCGCTACGCGAGCGCCGGACAGACCTCGCTCCTCGTGCACGGCGCCGAGCTTCGCGATCTCGCGGGGACGGGACCCGTCCTCGGGCTCTTCCCCGGTCTCGACTTCGGGATGAGCGAGATTTCGTTCGGGGAGGGCGATCGACTCCTGCTCTTCACGGATGGACTGACGGATCAGGCCTCCGAGAGTTCCGACCCGTTCGACCTCGAGGGACTGAAGCGGACACTTTTCGGCGCTTCGCGCGGCAGCAACTCGGCGCGCGAGACGCTCGACATGGTCTTCCGTGCCTTCGATGGACACGCCGGCGAAGCCGTCCTCGGCGACGACACGACGGTTGTCGTGCTCGCGCGTGACGTCTCTCGCGGTTGAAGGCGCTCCTTCTCGTCTCGAGCGACCCCGCGTCAAACGAAGCTGGCGAGCGCGCCGTTCGTCGTCTCGTGGACGTCCAGGATTCGCTGCAGTTCGTAGAGCGTGAAGAGGTCGTGCGCCTTGCCGGTGATCACGAGCGCGAGCTTGCCTTCGCGATCGCGCACGCGCTTGTAGACGGCGACGACCTCGCCGATCGAGCCGCTGTCGAGCCACGGGACCTCGCGCATGTCCAGGCAGATGCGCCGTGATCCTGCGTCGAGCGCCGCGCGGGCCGCCTCACGGAGCGCCACGTCTCCGTCGCCGACGACCATGCGGCCCGAAAGGCGGATCATCGTCACCTTGCCCACTTCTTCCGTCGTCACCTTCATCGGTCGTTCCCCCCTGGAGGTCAGGTACCTCGGCGTTCATTGAGAAAGAGCACGTGGGTCTGGTCGGATTCTTGGACCTTTCGCGCGACGTCGGCGGGTACCAGGGCGAAACGCTCGGGGACGGAGCCTGGGATCTCGCAGATCGCGAGATCACCGGCGGTCAGCGCTTCGGCGGTCTTTTCGGAGACGTCGAGGAAAGGGATCTTCTTCTCGCGTGTCACGAAATGAAAGCGAATCGAGCCCGCGACTCCCTCCGTGAGCGCGCGATCTTCGATCAGCCGCGCCAGCCGGTGGACGGCGGCACGCCGCTCGTCCTCGACGGCGCGCTTGCGCTCGCGGTCGCGGTCGGCGTCGCGGCGCTTCTCGTCGCGGAGGCGGCGCTCTTCGTCGGTGAGCGCGCGCTCGGCGTCGACACCCGCCGCGCCGAGCTTCTTCTTGCGCGCCGCTTCCTCGTGCGCGAGGCGGCGCGCCGTCTTGGGATCGACGACGCCGGAGCGGCGCAGGGCATCGCGGAGGTCGGCCATGGCAGTTCCCGATCGAGCTCGCTCAGGCGATCGTCACGTCGGGGCAGAGATAGACATCCTGAATCGCGTTGAGCAGGGCGGCGCCGTCCTTCAACGGGCGCTGGAACGCCTTGCGTCCCGAGATCAAGCCCATGCCGCCCGCGCGCTTGTTGATCACGGCCGTACGCACGGCTTGCGCGAGGTCGTTCTCGCCGGAAGGACCGCCCGAATTGATCAGTCCCGCGCGTCCCATGTAGCAATTCGCCACCTGATATCGGCAGAGATCGATCGGGTGGTCGCTCGAGAGTTCCGAGTAGACTTTCTTGTGCGTCTTGCCGAAGTTCAGCGCTTCGTAGCCGCCGTTGTTCTCGGGCATCTTCTGCTTGATGATGTCTGCCCCCAGCGTCACGCCGAGGTGATTGGCCTGACCCGTGAGGTCGGCGGCGACATGGTAATCGACGCCGTCCTTCTTGAATCCCGAGTTGCGCAGGTAACACCAGAGGATCGTCGTCATTCCCAGCTCGTGAGCGACCTGGAAAACGTCCGAGATCTCCTGGAGCTGCCTCGTGGATTCCTCGGAGCCCCAATAGATCGTCGCGCCGACGCCCACCGCGCCCATCTCGTAGGCCTGTTTCACGCTCGCGAAGAGAACCTGGTCGTAGCGGTTCGGGTACGAGATGAACTCGTTGTGATTGACCTTGAGAATGAAGGGGATCTTGTGCGCGTAGCGCCGCGCGACCATGCCGAGCACGCCGAGCGTCGAGGCGACGCCGTTGCAACCGCCCTCGATCGCGAGCTTGACGATGTTCTCGGGATCGAAGTAGTCGGGGTTCGGGGCGAACGATGCGCCCGCGGAGTGCTCGATGCCTTGATCGACGGGCAGGATCGACACGTAGCCCGTGTTCGCGAGGCGTCCTGTGCCCATCAATTGCTGGTAAGCGCGCAGGACCGGCACGGGGCGGTCGCTTTTCGCCAGCACGCGATCGACGAAGTCGGGACCGGGGAGGTGCAGACGTTCCTTCGGGATCGTCGTGCAGCGGTGTTCGAGCAGGTTCGAAGCCTCTGAGCCGAGGTATTCGCGAATCTTGCCGATCATGGCGTGGGATCTCCTGGGTTCGGGGACGCCGGCCCCGCAGCGGGTCGGGGCAGCGGACGGCCAGAGGTTATCATGCGGAGTGATGAACCAGACAACCGGTCACGAAGGCTCCAAACCACGCGGTCTGACCGACGACGACCGCCGCCTGGTCCTCGCGCTTCGCGACGGCGGCGAGGGCGCCTTCGACGCCTTCGTCGAGCGTTTCGGTCCAATGATCTGGGCGTTCGGACTGCGCATGTGCGGGCACCGCGAAGATGCCCAGGACGTGTTCCAGGAGACGCTCGTCAAGGTCTTCATGGCCCTCCGGACGCTCGAGAATCCGGACGCGCTCCGAACCTGGCTCTGGCGCGTGGTCGCGAACGAATGCCGGATGAGCCGGCGCGGCCCCCGCGACCCGTCCCGTTCGGTGGCGCTCGATTCGTTGGGACTCGGCTCGGAGAGCGATGTTGCCTACGACCCACCGGATACGGGCGCCGAAACCCCCGAGGACGCCGTCCTGCGCGGCGAGACGCGCGACCGCATCGAAGCGGCGCTGGGAAACCTCCCTCCGCCCTATCGCATCATCGTGCTGCTTCGTGACTTCGAAGGGCTCACCACCGAGGAGGTCGCCGAGGTGCTGGGCATCTCCGTCACCAACGCGAAGGTCCGTCTGCATCGAGCGCGCATGGCGTTGCGCCGCATCCTCGAAGCAGGGCAGCCGGTGACGCGAGGAGAGGAGCGACCGTGAGACGCCAAGAGCGCGAATCGAAGTTTCGCGAGTGGCTGAAGTCGCTCGACGAAGAATTGCGGCGCGATCTCCCCGATGACCTCGCGGGTCTGAGCGACGACGAGCTCGACGAGTGTGTCGCCTGCCAGCGCTTCCTCGAGAGCTTCCGCCGAACTGTCGACGAGTGCCGCAGCGCGCCGTTGCCCGCGATCGATCAGGAGCATCTGAAACGAGCCGCGGACGCCGCGCGAGAAGAACTGCGTCAGAAGGGCCTGCTGTGATCCGTGAGCGCCGGGGCTCGACCTTTCGAATCGCGCTCTTCGGGCACCCCGTCTCGCACTCGCGCTCCAAGGATCTCTTCGCGGCGCTTCGCGCGCCGGGC
>CAZPJJ010000123.1:0-10296 GCA_964586535.1 uncultured Acidobacteriota bacterium
GGCTCTGTTGAAATTCAAGTGGGTTGATAGGCGTGCGGGTTGACGGCGGTGAAGTCGAGTTTGCCTGCGATCAGGAAGATCACGGTGCGGATGGTGGACATGCGGCTGAATCCCCGAGCGCGGCGCTTGGCGGCTTGGAAGAGGCCATTGAGAGCTTCCAAGAAGCCGTTGGTTTGGCGCGTTTGCGCCCAGGCGACGATGCCCTCGAGGTGCTTGCGCACGATCACCGCGACGTCTTTCATCGGCTGGACCTTCGAGCGCATGACGCGGGTGCACCAGTGCAGCAACATCGCGCGCACGACGTTGATCTGCTTGCGGTCGAGGATCTCGCGTAGCTGCTCCTTGTAGGCCCAGGCACGCGCGGTGCGCACCGTCGTCATTCTGGCGATCAGCGCGTCGAGGTCGGCGGCGGCAGCCGGCGAGAGGCGGGAGCGGTCCTTCAGCAACGACCAGCGCATGCCCTTGAGGGACTTCTCGGTGCGCTGTTCGATGCGGCGCATCCGGTCCACGGCGGTGCTGGCGTGCCAGACGACATGGAACTTGTCGAAAGTGATGCGCGCGTTGGGCAGGTACTCGGCGCAGCCACGGATGAATGCCGGCGACATGTCGATGCTCACGGAATTCACTTGCGCAGGTTCGCAGCCGTGGCGGGCCAACTCCGTGGTCAATTCGCGCAAGGTGTCGATGCCGCGGCCTTCGGCCACGGCCACGACGCGACGCTGCGCCGCGTCGGCCGCCAGCGTGATGTAGTCGTGGCCCCGCGCGCGCGAGGTCTCGTCGATGGCCAAGGTGCGCACCTCGCTGTAGTCAGCTTCCTCCAGCGCCAGTTCGACGTAGCGCTCGCAGATCGCGGCTACGCGGTGGCGGCTCTCGCCTACCAGGCGCGCCGCCCCCGCAAAGCTCATCTGCTGGCAGAGCGTCATCACCAGCGCCTCGAAAAGCAGCGTGAATCCCGAGAGCTTCCCGGCCCACGGCGGCTCGATCTGTCGCACCCGGCCGTCGGGCAGCTTGACCCGCGGCACGCGTGCCTCGAGGTAGCACTCGTGCTGGAAGAAGTTGAGGTGCCGGTACCGCTTGTTCACGGTGTCGTGCACCGGATGCTCGCCGTCCAAGCCGGGCACTCCAAACCGACTGCCCGCGCGGAAGTCGATGCGAATCGTCAGCGTGCGCGCCGGGGCGTCGAAACGAGCCTCGGCCACATACCATGGCGCCTCGATCCCTAGCGCCGACTCGAACAGCTTCTCCGTCATCGCCGTCCTCCAGCGTCTCGATTGGGACCGCAGTCTACCCACTGAGATTTCAAGAGAGGCAAAAATGAGGGGGGCGCGCCGTTGGCCCCCCTCTGTCGTTCCGATTGGAGTTTGTGCGCGCCGTTTCGGCAAGGACTTGGTTGGGCGCACCGCAGAGTATGGTGCTGACTACTGCCCCGGCTCTGGAGCCGGATTGTTGTGCTTGCCGTCGCAGTAACCCAAGCAGTACGTGCGATTCCAGGCAACCATCCACGTGCAATCGTTGTAGTGCCTTTGGGCTTGATCGCTACTCATCCCTCCGAAAAGTCCAAGAGTGAAAAGCTGGAGCCAGGTCGTTTGACTGTCTTGGAGATACTGATTCCAGCAACGATCATTGCCCTCTGTTGAATTAGTATCGCAACATTGGTTACAGTCAATGAGATTCAGAGCGTTGTCGCATGGATGAAAAACTTGCAAGAACGAGGAGCAGTCATCATGAAGGCGCGATGCGTGAATAATCTCCCCGAAGGATTCTATGACGTTCATTGAGAATCATCTCTCGAGCAATAGCACGGCTCCGCTCGACAGCAAATCGGCGAAGAAATCTTTCGTGCCAACCATTGCCGAGAGCGTCTGGGATTCGCTCATCGCCTCGCAGTCGCTGATGGAAGTCGCGGTGATCTCGCGAGTGAAAGTCTCCCCGAACGTAATTTCATAGATCATCGAGCCCAAATCGCTGACGGTGATGGTCGTCGTCAGGACGTCATCCACCGGCGCTCCTGCCTCCAGAGTCCAGATGTCGCTGCTTCCTGCTACGTGCGCCTTTACTGACGTCGAAGAGTAAGACCAGTGCCCGCAAGCCAGCAGGTCACCTTCGGGTGTCGGGCGGCGGAGTTCGAATTCGCCTGACGCAGGATCGAACGTGAATCCGTACGCCGGGAGCGTAGGGCACGGCGTGGTCGCGAGAGCTAAGGAAGACCCACCGACGATCAATGCAACTGCAACGAGCAACGGAAAAGGACTGAAACTTCTGTGTGCCACGAGAACCTCCCCCGCATACGGCGCTTTGATGCGGCAGTATTGATTCGCGAGATCAGCGCCGATGATTCGGCGTTCGATACGACCCCGCGAGCACGGCTTCGATCTCCTCGTCAAGATCCGGCGACCGTACGTCCACGGTGCGGCAGAAACCGTCGGGAGTGATGAGCTCCGAATGCGGAATCTTCTGCACCCGAAACGCGCGGGCCAGCGAATTCTCGAACTCGACACCAGGTTCGAAGAGAAGCGTTCCGGGAACGCCGAACTCGCGAGCCGATTCCACTGCGTCCTCGATCTCCTCATCGAGATTCACGGTCACCACTCGAAACTTTGGATTCCCGGCGAACCGCTCGGCTAGCTCCTTGAGGCGGGGCATTGAGGCGCGACATGGAGCGCACCACGCCGCCCAGAAGTCTAGAAGAATCACTTCACCTTCGTGGTCGATGAATTTCCATTCAGCTCCTTCGATCGTCTTCGTTGTCAGGTCGGGTGCGCGGAGTCGAAAGTACGGAACGAGTGGTTTCCGGCGATCCCCAGATCCGGCGTCGTCCGACGTGTGACTGGGAGCTACTGGCCGGACCGTAGACTGTCCGGGAAGGGAGATCCAGATTGCACTGACTGCTAGTACGACCATGAACAACGGAAGGACGGCAATCCCCAGAACCTGCCACCAGCGGAACCGCCTCTCACTGATCGAGCGCCGTGTCGTCGGAGGCATGCAGTACCAAGCAAGGAGCGGGAGTCCATAGAGCGCGAGCGGCACCAATCGCTCCGCGACCCCCGGAGCGAGAGGTCCGTCACCCCTCATCGGTGGACGTCTCGGTACGGGGTCATTCATCCCTGGTCCAGTCTCGTCGACGATGGATGGAAGCAGCGCATCTGTCGACGAGTAGTACGCCTCGACCCTATATGCCCCAACAATAGCGATCAGCGAGACCACGACCCACGCGACGACATACAGGCGCGCGAGTGCGTACACAACCGAGGATGTGCCTACGCGTGAGGAATCTTCCACCGCTTGTCCCCCAAGACGACCATCCCCACAAGAGCTAGTGCCGACATCCGTCACACCCCGACTGAGCAGCGCGAATAGTAGCACGACGGAAGGAAGTCCCAGAGTCAACACGTCGTCACGAAGGAGTGGGCTTCCTCAGGGAATGTGGACACCCTGTTCATGCGGCCATCGGACGGGTTGCGTAGATCCTCTCATTCTCAGCCGGTGATTTGAAGCCGAGGTGCGAATGGCGTCGCCGGGTGTTGTAGAAACACTCGATGTACTCCGCGATGGCGAGCGTGGTGGCCTGAAGGGTCGTCCAATCGTGGCGGTAAATCAGTTCGTGCTTGATGGTCGAGAAGAAGCTCTCGCTGACGGCGTTGTCCCAGCAATTGCCTTTGCGGCTCATGCTGCAGACGATACCGAGTTCGTCGAGCGCCTTGCGGTACGCACCGCTGGCGTACTGGCTCCCGCGATCGGAGTGGTGCAGCAGGCCGGCGTCGGGAAGCCGACGACCACGAGCCAGGCGAAGCGCGCCGAGGACCATCGACGTGCGCATGTGGTTGGCCATCGACCAGCCGACAACGCGCCGCGAGAACAGGTCGATCACGATCGCCAGTTACAGCCATCCTTCGCGCGTCCAGACGTAGGTGATCTCCGTTGCCCAAGCCTGGTTCGGTCCCGATGGGTTGAATTTCCGCTCGAGGACGTTCTCGGCTACGGGCTTGTCGTGGTCAGAGTCGGTCGTCACGCGGAACCTCTTCGGTCGGCGGGCGAGAAGACCCATGGCGCGCATCTCGCGCTCGATACGGGTCTTGCTCACTTTGAGCCCAAGCTCGACCAACTCAGCGTGGATTCGCGGGCTGCCATAGGTCTCACGGCTTTCTTCGAAGACCAGCCTGATGGCCGCCTGGAGCTTCGCCCGTTCCTCGGCGCGCGCCGACGGACTTCGATCCAGCCAGACGTAAAAGCCGCTTGTAGAAACCCGCAAAACGCGGCAAAGGACCTTCACCGGGTAGAAGGCCCTCTCCGCATCGATGAAGGCAAACCTCATCGATTCTCCCTGGCGAAGAAGGCCGTCGCTTTTCTTAGAATTTCGCGTTCCATCTCCAGCTGCTTGCACTGTCGGCGAAGCCGCTGGAGTTCCTCGCGCTCGGCGGTCGTCAGGGCGCCGCTCTTGCCGCGGCCCTCGTCGATCTCCGCCTGCTTCACCCACACGCGCACCGCCGACTCGGTGAGGTCAAGATCGCGGGCGACCTCCGCGATGCTCTTGCCACCCTCCCGTACGAAACGCACGGTATCCCGTTTGAATTCGCTCGTGAACTTTCGACGCTTCCGTTTCGTCATTCGTCACCCTCGAGGCATTGTCGCCTCATTGGGGGTGTCCACAAAGCTGAGGAGAAGCAGAGCAGAGATTCCGACTCCGCACGGTGATCGACTTACGCGTAGAGGGTTTGATCCGTGAGAACGCGCCGGTGAAGTGCGGTGGCGCAACGTGGAGCGATCGTGTTTGATTCGGAGCCGTCAGTTTACTACGGCGAGCCGGCTTGGGGGTCACGAACTTGTCGTCGAAGGCTCGCCGATCGACGCGAGTGCCGAACCGGCCAGATCCGTCGCCACGCGGAAGGCCACGGCGAAGGACGCCGATCGAGGTCGAGCGGACCGAGTTCCGTCGGCCGCAAGCGGAGGCGGCTGTCGGCTGCTGGGGAAATGGTTGGGGATGAGCGCGAAGGAACTCGGCTGGATCACGCGGGTGGCGCGCGCGCTTCGAAGGGGTCATCGCCGCCACCGTTTTCGATGTGGCGCGCGATCTTGTGCACGACATCCGGCTCGGTGAGAAACGAGATGATCGTCATCGGGGCGCCGCAGCGGATGCAGAGCAGCGGATCGATCTCGAGGATGCGCCGCATCCGGCGAGCCCAGGACGCCCGGGACGTGCTGGCGGGTTGCGAGTGTTCGCGTTGCTGTTCGGGCTGAACGTCGACCTCGTTCCTGACAGCCCGCGCCCGCGCGCCGCGCCCTCCGCCACACCGAGCAGCCGCGCGATCTCGCAGTGGTTCTGACCTCTCTCCGCTAAAACTCCCAGCGTCACGATCTCCTCCCGGCGCAGGCGGCTCGACATCGGCGATCCCTCCAGCAACTTCCGCCGGAATAGAACACCTTCGGCTCACCTTCGCCTCAAGGGGGTCGTAAAAGTTCGTGTCCACTAAGACCTGTTATGACGTGGCCGCTGACAGAGTGCATGGCGCGGGTGCACCAGTGCAGCAACATCGCGCGCACCGCGTTGATCTGCTCGCGGTCGAGGATCTCGCGGAGCTGCTCCTTGTAGGCCCAGGCACGCGCGGTGCGCACCGTCGTCATTCTGGCGATCAGCGCGTCGAGGTCGGCGGCGGCAGCCGGCGAGAGGCGGGAGCGGTCCTTCAGCAACGACCAGCGCATGCCCTTGAGGGACTTCTCGGTGCGCTGTTCGATGCGGCGCATCCGGTCCACGGCGGTGCTGGCGTGCCAGACGACATGGAACTTGTCGAAAGTGATGCGCGCGTTGGGCAGGTACTCGGCGCAGCCACGGATGAATGCCGGCGACATGTCGATGCTCACGGAATTCACTTGCGCAGGTTCGCAGCCGTGGCGGGCCAACTCCGTGGTCAATTCGCGCAAGGTGTCGATGCCGCGGCCTTCGGCCACGGCCACGACGCGACGCTGCGCCGCGTCGGCCGCCAGCGTGATGTAGTCGTGGCCCCGCGCGCGCGAGGTCTCGTCGATGGCCAAGGTGCGCACCTCGCTGTAGTCAGCTTCCTCCAGCGCCAGTTCGACGTAGCGCTCGCAGATCGCGGCTACGCGGTGGCGGCTCTCGCCTACCAGGCGCGCCGCCCCCGCAAAGCTCATCTGCTGGCAGAGCGTCATCACCAGCGCCTCGAAAAGCAGCGTGAATCCCGAGAGCTTCCCGGCCCACGGCGGCTCGATCTGTCGCACCCGGCCGTCGGGCAGCTTGACCCGCGGCACGCGTGCCTCGAGGTAGCACTCGTGCTGGAAGAAGTTGAGGTGCCGGTACCGCTTGTTCACGGTGTCGTGCACCGGATGCTCGCCGTCCAAGCCGGGCACTCCAAACCGACTGCCCGCGCGGAAGTCGATGCGAATCGTCAGCGTGCGCGCCGGGGCGTCGAAACGAGCCTCGGCCACATACCATGGCGCCTCGATCCCTAGCGCCGACTCGAACAGCTTCTCCGTCATCGCCGTCCTCCAGCGTCTCGATTGGGACCGCAGTCTACCCACTGAGATTTCAAGAGAGGCTCAATCATCCGACGGGGCTGAGGGATCCGAGCGGGGCGAATCCCCGGGCGCCTCGGCCACCCAATGGTGACACGCTACGAACGCAGCCTTTCGGCTCAGACTCCGGCCACAACGACCTCGAAGACAACGGCGGGGAGGGAACCCTCCCGGATACGCTCTTGGAGAATCTTTGCATCGACGTCGAGTGCGGGGGGCCAGGAGGCACATCGACATTGTCGCGCTCCAAGCAATCGAGATCGACGAACTCGCCCTTTTCAGCAGCGATTCCGAAGTCTGCATCCATAGGTGGGACCGCTAGCGACAATGAGAAGGAGCGACGCGCTTACCTGGAGCTCTGCGTGAACGCGCTGGTTGAGGAGGTGCGCGCCGAGAGGATGACGAGCAACGAAGCGCTCGCGATTCTCTTCGAGGTCGCATCGACCTTCAACACAAGCAACAAGGAGATGCTGAGCGATATCGGGTCGGTCCTCTCGCGCTCGACCGTAGGGTCGCCGCTGCCATCAAGCGGCAGCGTGCCGGTGTTCGACTCGACTGGTTTCAGGGCCGAGTATCGTGACATCGACAACGGGAACCAAGTTCGCCATGTTGTGGCATTCATGATCGTCGGCGCAACGGTCGGTGTCCAGTCGGGGGAACTGGCGAATACGGGGCGAGAGGCTTATCACTACGCGACCGGGAACCTAGGCGCGAATTGGGCTGACGTCCGGGTCGGCAACGCTGCAGCCGCCGCAGGGTGGCTGATTTCGGTGGGCGCGGTGCCGCGACACGAGATTGGAAATGCCGTGCGCCGGTGGTTCGGGGAGTGAGGCGGTCATGAAGGCCAGACTCGTTGTGCTAATTCTCATCTCACTCAGCGTGGTTAGCTGCCCGCGCGGGAAGCCGAGGCACGAGGACTTCTTACGTCAGTTCATCGCATCGGTCATTGACGACACAGACTTCCACCGACAGCACCTCTATCCTGACGACAAAACGGATCTTGCGAAGTTCCGTCCGTTCATGTCCAAGGACTTCGAGATCTTTCTGGCAGACATCGCTTTCGGCTTCGGGGAGTTCTACGGGAAGGGAATCTACGAGTACGGTCTTTGCTTCGCCAGCGACACGCCCTGCTTCGTGACGATCGAGGAGCTTGGTGGCAATCCGAAGTATGTTTCACTAGACGTTTGGATTCTACGGAGGTGCGACTGGACACTGAAGATACCGCCCGCGAGCACCGAGGAGTCGGTAGGGGAGCCGGCTGGTCCCTAGCAATCGAATCAGCCAACGTCCGCGAGGCGCACGACTACTACCCCTTCGGGATGGAGATGGAGAGCTCGTACGGACCGAGCCGCTGGCTCTTCACGGGGCACGAGCGGGACAAGGAGACGGGCCTCGACTACATGCTCGCGCGCTACGCCGGTTCGACGATCGCGAGGTTCCTGGCGGTAGATCCCGCGATCGGGAGCGTGAGCGCCGGGGCGCCGGTGACGTGGAATCGATATTCGTACACGTTCAACAATCCGCTGAATGCGACAGATCCGACGGGGATGGGGCCGGCTCAACACAGAGACGAAACCATCGGAGGCCCGAAGGGCGTCGATACGCCGTATCAGGAGTCGGCGACGGGCTTTGACGGTGACGATGAAGCTCTGCTCTTTCTTGAGTGGCCCGTCTTTCTAACGGATCCGGATGACCCGTTGGCGAACCCCAGGAAGTTCGAGAGACTCAGAGACGCTGCGTCGAGAGCGAGAGTGGCAACGACGACGGACTTTAGTCCCTGCATCACAGCAGAGACGGGAACAGATTCCGATGGAACGCCGAGTTCGGTGCCGGAGGTGTTCGAGCTAGTCGCCGACCTGACGAACGCGACACTTACGATAGTTCAGGGATCGCACACCCGCGTCCTGGCCGCCGCCACAGGTGACGGATAGACGTTTCCCGGTGCTGACGCCCCCGCCGAGGGAAGGGTCGTCAGAGTCGTTTGGGGTCCTGTGGGGCGATACGGCCCGCAACAGAGCTGGTCGCGCGAGAATCCGGAGAATCCCTATGGCCCAGCGATGCTCGTGATAGCTGGCACCAGCGGGCGTCACGTTCACGGTACGAACGGACCGATGAATGGAGGCGTGGAGTACCTTACGGAGTTGTCGACAGGTCTGCGTACGGTCACTCGGGGCTGCGTACGCATTGAGAACCGAGAGATCGTAGACCTCGCTCATGCCGCGCAGAAGTTCCTGGAGACGGGAGGAACAATCAATGTGTATTTCGTCAGACCGTGAGCCGCGTCGAGCCAGCGCTCGCCTCGCGATGCGAAGCCTTGCGCTTCTCTCGCTTCTAGTTGTGCCGCTCAGCGCGTCCGCCGAATCCCCGCGGGTCGATGTCGAGGTGGTCGTCGAGCTTCGGGTATCCAGTAACGGCGAGGGTCTCGCGATGCAGGTGACGCTCCGCTCCGAGGAGCCGGTTCGACTCCTCGACCGGGAGAGGCGCTTCTACTATCTGTGTCTGAGCGGATTGGCGAGAATCGAGGCGCGCTCGTGCGACGGTGTGACCATGGACGCGATGCCGCGGGGCTTCCTCCCGGTGCTGCGGCCAGAGGATTTCTCGACGCGTCGCGAGTTCGACTTCCAGGCCTTCGATCTGGTCTTTTGGCGGGACGGTGCTCCGAAGGAAGCCGAGTGCGTGGAGGTGCGAGTCGTCATCGACACGCGCCGCGCCATCGACACGATGAAGTACGACGTTTCTCGAATCGAGGTGATGTCGGATTGGGTACGGGCGGCACCTGCTCACGGACAGAAGTAGGGTTCTGGCGTCAGCGTCGCCCGGCCCCGCCCCGCACCGCCGCCCACGACACGAGTCCCCCCTCGATGGCCGCTTCGCCGCACGAGTCCCCTTTCGGTGGCCGCTTTTCGACACGAGTCCCCTGTCGATGGCCGCGAATCGCCCGAAATCAGCCCTTCTGGGCGCGTTTGCGGCCACGAAGCGAGGACTCGTGCGGCGCAGCGGCCATGGAGGGGGGACTCGTGTACGAGACGGAACGGTCGTTGGCAAAGCGCATCAGCACCGACGTCACCGGACGCGAAGTCGTCGATGGCGACCAAGGTGAGCGTTTCCGCTTGTACTTCGAGAACATGCAGACGGGCACCGTCGCGACCCTCACTCCGCTGCCGCTGGCCGCGGGGACACGCTCCTACAGCATCGGCGCGCAGTCGCTCTCGCTCGATTGCATCCGGTTCTACCTGTCGGCAGTGGTCGGAGCTACTGAATCGCCGCTCTCCAATCCTGTCGACGGCCCTGCCTCGAGCCTCACGATCGGTGTCGGCGCCAGTCTCTGCGGACCCGGCGGCGGCGATCCCCCCGATCCGCCCCCCGCCGATCCCTTCGTCGCGCACTACCAGCACCGCGATCACCTCGGAAACCTGCGCCTGGTCACCGACGAAGCCGGCAACGTCCGCGAGGCGCACGACTACTACCCGTTCGGCATGGAGATGGAAAGCTCGTACGGGCCGAGCCGCTGGCTCTTCGCGGGGCACGAGCGGGACAAGGAGACGGGCCTCGACTACATGCTGGCGCGCTACGCCGGCTCGACGATCGCGAGGTTCCTGGCGGTGGATCCGGCGATCGGGAGCGTGAGCGCCGGGGCGCCGGTGACGTGGAATCGATATTCGTACGTGTTCAATCATCCGACGGGGCTGAGGGATCCGAGCGGGGCCAATCCGCGGGCGCCTCGGCCACCCAATGGTGACACGCTACGAACGCAGCCTTTCGGCTCAG
>CAZPJJ010000124.1:0-10211 GCA_964586535.1 uncultured Acidobacteriota bacterium
CCGAATGACCGCTCGACGGAAGATTCATCGCGTTCAGCGCGGTGTTTGCGGAGCTTTCGGGATCTCCTGCCTGAGCTCCGGTGTTCCGCTTGCGGCGGCGCGGCCCCGCCGTAGGTTCCCGGCGGGAGGCCCCGGATGCCCTTGTCAACACGCACTCTCTCCCTCTTCGCGCTCGCCGCTCTCGCCCTCGCCGCGCCGTCTCGACCCGCCGTCGCGCAGTGCGCTTACCCCACCCCCGTCACGCCCGCCTCGTGCGAGGCGGCGAAGCTCTACAGCGCGCAGACGGGCGGCGTCTCGTTGCTCGTCCTGGTCGACGGCCAAGTCGTCTGCGAGGACTACCGCACCGGAGGCGGACCCACCGTCGCCAACGAGCTCTGGAGTTGCACCAAGAGCTTCTCGGCCGCTATGGCCGCCGCGGCGATCGAGGATGGCCTCATCGCGTCGTGGGACGAGCTTCTCGTCGAGACGCTGCCCGAGTGGTCGGGAGACGAGCGCAAGTCGCGCATCACGCTGCGGCACCTTCTCTCGCTGACCTCCGGCATCCAGGCCGAGATGACCGACGGCAGCACGCCCACCTATGCCGTCGCGATCACCCAGCCCGCGCTCTACGAACCCGGCACGTTCTTCGAGTACGGCTCGGTGCCCTACCAGATCTTCGGCGAGTTCATGCGCCGCAAGCTGACGCCCGCGTTCGTCGATCCGCTCGCCTATCTCGAGCAGCGCGTGTTCTCACGCATCGGCGCGGAGTACGGCGGGTGGACTCGCGGGGCGGACGACATGCCACACCTGCCGTGGGGCTCGCAGTGGGTGCCCGGTCAATGGATCAAATACGGCGAATTGATCCGCCAGGGCGGCCACTGTCCCGCTACGGACGACCAGATCATCGATCAAGAGCTGCTCGACGGCGCCTACCACGGCTCTGCGGCCAATAGCACTTACGGATTGACGTGGTGGCTGCCCACCCCCGGCTCGACGACGAAGTCCTGCGACGCCGTGATGGCGTTCGGCCTCGGCACGCAGAAGCTCTACGTCATTCGCTCGCTGAAGCTCGTCGCGCTGCGCCAGACCGCCGTGCCCTGGGCCGGGCTCACCTACAGCGACGACGTCTTCCTCGATCGCCTCCTCGCACCACCCAATCCGCAGGACGACTGCCCACCCGCCGCCGCCACCGACTTGCTCGTGCGCCGCGAGGGCACGGATCTCGTCTTCGACTGGTCGCCCTCGAACTTCGACATCACGGGCAATAACGAGCTCATCGGCGGCTACGACGTCAGCTTCGCGACGGAGTTCGACTTCAGCGACGAGCAGCCGCTGGTGACGACGACCGGCCCCGCGTCGGTGGCGGTCGCGCCGGGCGAGGGTGGCCTCTTCGGCCCTTCGCTGACGGTCTACCGCGTCCGCGCCCGCGACAAGTGCGGAAACGTCTCTCCGTAGCCCGCTTCGGGATCAGCCGATCGATGCGTGAGCGAGTGCGATCGCGAGGAGAGTGAGCGCCGGCAGGCTCACGATGATGAGCACGGTGCTCAGGAACGCGAGCGCGATGCGATGCGCGGTATGCCTGTGCTCGCGAACCTGAGTGATCGCCAGGTAGGAGAAGAGCAGCCCGAACGCTCCTGCGAGAAACGAGAGCAGCGCGAAGAGCGCGAGGTGCCGCTCCTCGAGAATTCGATCGAGAGTCCACGGCTCCGAGAGATCGGTGATCATCAGCCAGACCAAGATCAGCGCCGCGAAGAGCACGCTGAGCGCGACGCTGAACCAGCGCCGCTGCAGAGCGAAGCGCGGCAAGAAGCGAGCGACCCGGCGAGGAAAGACGAGGAGCGCCAGAAGGGGCCAGACCATCGCGCCCAGACTTGCGAAGCGGGTCGCTTCCTCGGGTCCGAAGAGCGACCTCATCGCGTACACCGCCGCAGGAGTGACGACGAGCATCACGACGAGAGTCGCGGCCAGAGCGCGTAGCCGCGGATGGCGGAGTGCAGACCAACTCGCGGCGACGAGCACGCCGAGCACGAACGGGAACGTCAGCAAGACTCCGTAGAGCCGGCCCCAGTGTGGATCGAAGGTCGAGGGCGTGATCAGCAACGCCCCTCCGATTTCGAGAAAGAGCATCGCCTCGAGCAGTCGCTCCAGGCGATCCGCGCCGGCGCCGGCATCGCGCTGCCGCAGACGCGCGGTAGCACTCGTGGGCGATGGCCCCTGCCCGCTCCATGACGGTCCGGACGCGAGTGCCGCTCGACGCGCGCGCCGCACGAGCGAACTGGCCGCGATGACTGGACCGATGGTGAGGAGAGCAGGCCACCACCCGAAGCGATTGTAAGGATCCACGTCGAGCAGCAGGAGCAGCACATAGAGCGCGGCGCTCGCGGCTCCCAGGATGAGCCCCGTGGCCGTTCGCGGGTTCACGGGCGTCGGACCGAAGGCCGCCACCCAGAGCGAGATCATCCCGATCCAGCCGAAGACGCCCATCGCCAGCATGACGAATGCGAGGGGCTTGAGCGAGAGCGAGAAGAACGCCCCGCCGAAGACAGCGAGTGCGGCCGGAAACGCAAGGAGCGTCGCGGGGATCGCGCCGAAGATGACCGTCGGCCAGTGGGCTCTGCGCTCCATGCGTCCCTCCCTGTATCTCGGCAAACGTCGGACCCGCCGGCGGATGCGTCAACCTGGGCGCTCGAGATCGCGGCGGCCCGCTTCGCCAGGGGATCCCGCTTTGGGGCCGCCCACGGGCCCGCACAACCGCGCCGGGTTACCATGCTGCATCGTCCGTTCGAGTCATCGACCGACACGGAAGAGAGGCTCCCCTTGATCGACAAGACCCCCATCGCAGTCCTCACGACCGGCGGCACGATCGACAAGGTCTATTTCGACGCCAAGAGCACCTACGAAGTCGGTGACTCGCCGATTCCCGAGTTGCTCGACGGCTCGAACCTCTCGCTCGAGCTGGAAATCCGCACGCTCATGCGCAAGGACAGCCTCGACATGACCGACGACGACCGCCTCGCCGTCCGCGCGGCCGTTCTCGAGTGCGAGCGCACGCGCGTCGTCATCACGCACGGTACCGACACCATGGTCGACACCGCGCGCGTGCTCATGGAAGTCCCCGACAAGACGATCGTCCTCACCGGAGCCATGCAGCCCGCACGCTTCCGCGCGACCGATGCGCTCTACAACCTCGCGTCGGCGCTCACCGCGGCGCAGGTGCTTCCGCCGGGGGTCTACATCGCGATGAACGGGCGGATCTTCGATCCCGCGCGGACGCGCAAGAACCGCGAGCTGAACTGCTTCGAGGAGATCTAGGGGCGCACTTTCGCCCCGACCGCACCCTCTCGACAGCTTTCCGCCCGGCGCGCATCATGGGCTCGTCCTGCACCGAGCACCGCGACCTCTCGAGGTCCCCGTGAAAGCTCGGTGCGTCGTGACGAGAGGCGGCGCGGTCGCGCCGCGCGCGCCCGCCCACCTTCGTCGCGCGACGTCCGCGGGGAGAGCAGCTTCGTGCCCCCGCCGCTGATCGCTCCCCGCCGGTGGAGGTGAGCCGTGAAATCCACACTGCGCAGGAGATTCCAGGAACTCATCGAGCCCGCGGGCATCCAGATCGACGGCCCGAACGCGTGGGATCCGCAGATCCACGACGAACGGTTCTTCCGCCGTGTTTTCCTCCAGGGCACGCTCGGCCTCGGCGAGTCGTACATGGACGGCTGGTGGGAGTGCGCGCGACTCGACGAGCTCGTCGATCGCGCGCTGCGGGCCCGCGTCGATCGCGCCTTTCGCTCGCTCGCCGCGCTGCCCCTCGCCGCGGCCGCATTCCTGCGCAATCTGCAATCGCGCGCCCGCGCCTTCATCATCGGCGTGCGCCACTACGACATCGGCAACGATCTCTTCGAGGCAATGTTGGACCGCCGGATGATCCACAGCGGCGCGCTCTGGCGCGGCGCGCGCACGCTCGACGAGGCCCAGGAGCGCAAGCTGGAGTGGATCGCGCGCAAGCTGCAGCTCGAGCGTGGCCAGCGCGTGCTCGACATCGGCTGCGGCTGGGGAGGCCTCGCGATCTATCTCGCCGAGCGCTTCGGCGTGCAAGTCGTCGGGGTCACGGTCTCGCGGGCACAGCATCTCCTGGCCCTCGACCGAACGCGCGACATGCCCATCGAGATCCGCCTCCAGGACTACCGCGACATCGACGAACCCTTTGACCGGATCGTCTCGATCGGCATGATCGAGCACGTCGGTGCGCGCAACTACGGCACCTATTTCGACGTCGTGCGCCGCTGCCTCGCGCCGGACGGGATCTTCGTTCTGCAGACGATCGGCTCGCTTCACACCGGGCGGAGCTGCGATCCTTGGATCTCGCGCTACATCTTTCCCAACTCGATGCTCCCCTCGGCGAAGCATCTCGCGACGGCTGCTGAGGGACGCATGGTGCTCGAGAACTGGGAGGAGATCGGCGCCGATTACGACAAGACGCTCATGGCCTGGCACGCCAACTTCGAGCGCGCCTGGCCGCGCCTCGCGTGGCGCTATGGCGAGCGCTTCGGGCGGATGTGGCGCTACTACCTGCTCACCTGCGCGGGATCGTTCCGCGCACGCGCCAACCAGCTCTGGCAGGTCGTCTACTCGCCGCACGGGGTGCGGGGCGGGTATCGCGTGCGTCACGAGAACATCGCAAACAACGAGCCCGCGCTCGCGCGGCGATGGGCGTGACGATAGAAGCGCCCCGGCCACGATGGCCGGGGCGCGAGACGCGGGGGGGCCTGCCCGCGAAGGAGCCGATGCGTTAGGGCAGGACGGTGAGCGAGTAGTCGAAGACGCAGTTGCCGCAGGGGTTCGACGGTTCGCGCTGGCACTTGGTACGGACCGCGATGACGTCTTCGTCCTCGTGAGAAAGCGTCTGGAACTGCGGGAGCGCCGAGGTCGAGTGCACGGTGTGCGACCAGAAGGTGTTGTTGGAGTACTCGAACTCGATCTCGACGTCGTGCAGTCCTTGATTCTGGATGAAGAGGTCGATGTTGCGGCCCTGGTCGGAGGTCCACATCAGATCCTGTTCCCAGAGGCAGTCATCCCACGAATCCGGGGGAAAGTCCGCGGTACCGCTCATCACTGGGCCCGGGTACCAGAACTTGGGCTCGATCTGGATCCCCGGGAGCGCGAGTACCGAGACGATCTCCACATCGACCTCGCAGCCCTCGCGGCCCGTGGCACCGCAGGTGGCGATCATGTCGTCGACCGCGCTGAACTCGCGCAGCAGCGTCGCGCCGGGATCGAGCGTCTCGAAGATCGGACGCTGGCCGCGCTCGGCCTGGATCTCGATGCGCACGGGTACATTGCCTCGGTTCGCGAAGGTGGCCATGACGTCGCGTGCGTTCTTCGGATCGAAGATGTCGAGTTCGTTGTTCTCTCCATCGAAGACAAGCGTGCGCTTGAGCGTGCTGGAGGGCTGCATCTCGCGGCACGAGCCGTTGGGCCCGATATCGCTCGAAGGCTTCAGCGTTTCGCGCACGGTACCGGTGCCCTTCGACGCGTCGGGCAAGTTGATCTGCGCGAGAGCGCTCGTGGTGGCGAAGAGGGCGAGAGTGGCGAAGGCGAGGGTCGTGGAATTGGCGAAAGAGTGACGGTTCATCGGACTTACTCCTCGATCGTGATGGATCGTTTGGTGCTGGCGGCTGGTGGATTGCTTGGTGCCGCCTGCTCTTCGTCCGACAAGTCGCCGTGGCCCCCGGGGCATTACAGCGTCCGAGAGTTTATTTCGCTGCCGCCTCGACCAGTGGGCCGCGGACCGCCGCGCCCGGTCTGAGAACCACGGCGAAAGCGGCGCCGACGCGCGGATCGGCGTTCGTCTCGCGAAAGAGCCGCTGGGCGCGGGCGAGTGCCTCGACGACATCGCGGCCTTGGCGCATCTCGGCGTGGATCGCGGCCATCAGACTCGCTGTCTGGCGATCCTGAACGGGCCAGCGGCTGACGACCACCGCTTGCGCGCCCGCGCGCATGAATGCCCAGCCCAGGCCGACGATCCCCTCGCCGGGGATGATCTCGCCCTCGCCCGTGCGGCACGCCGAGAGGATGACGAGCGCTCCGTCGAGATCGAGCTCGGCGACGCGCGCGAGTTGGAGACGCTCGCCGTGCGAGAGGATCACGGCGCTGCGCCGGGGGTCGCGCGTCGAGGCCTCCGCGTGCGTCGCGAAGTGGACGAGCCGCGCGCCGCGCGCAGCCTCGGCGATGCGCTCCAGGACGAGCTCGTCTCCCGCGACGATGCGCGGGTCGCGCGACCGCCAAATGTCGCGTAGGGTTTCCAGTTCGAGCGCCGTCCACGGCAGATCGGCGAGGCCCGAGTCCGGAGCGAGCACGGGGGATCCCGCGAGCACGATCGCACCGTCGCCCGCCGCCACGCGCGGCGCCGCGCCGAGAATCGGCAGCAGCGCGAGCTCGTGCGTCGTGCCGAACGGCGCCGCACCCGGCGCCGCGCTGAGCAGCTCGAATGGCAGCAGCGCGAGTTCGCGATCGGCGACGAGTCCAACGCGCCGTACGCCGGCAAGCCGGGGCGCGAGGGGCGCGAGTAGTGCGTCACCGAGGGTGCGCGCCACACGCTCGCGTCGCGCGCGCAGCGCGTCGTCGTCGGCGCCGCTCGCGGTGAGCGTCGCGCGCAGGTCCTCGTAGGCCGCAAGCCACGTGCGCCTGCCGGGAAGGATGAGGCCCAGGATGCGCTCGCGGGTGATGACGAGCGCGACCGAGTGCTCGGTGCCCACCATCGTGTCGACGAGCGCCTCGCCGGGCGCGAGCCCCGCCCGCACGCGCGCGAGCAGCGACGCGCCGCTTTCTTCGATCGCGACGGGCGCACCGCCGCGCCCTCGTGCCGCGTGCCGCAGCGCGCGCGCCTTGGTCCCCCGCGAGAGCTCGGCGACGCGAGCCAGGGCGCGTGCGTCGCGGCCACCGTCGCGGGCGATCCACGCCGCCGCGAGATCGACGTAGGGATCGACGCGCTCGCGCAGGAAGCGCAGCCCCTCGGCCGAAGGATCGAGTTGGCCGCCTTGTGCGTCGAGGCGCGCAACGGCCTCTTCGAGCACGGCGACAGCGCGGCCCGCATCGCCCGCGTCGAGCCAGAACTCGCCCTGCAGCGCACGCGCCGACCACGCTGGCAGGCCGGCGCCGATTGCGTCCGCCGACGCCGCGACACGCGCGAGGCGCGCCTGCGCTTCGGCGCGGCGACCCTGCATCCACTCGGCCTCGGCGACGTGTGCATCGGCAACGAGCGCGACGACTTCATCGACTTCGGCGGCCAGATCGCGGGCGCGCGCGAGATTCTCGAGGGCCGCGGGCGCGTCACCCTGCGCGATCGCCACGCGGCCCCGCCCGAGAGCGGCGCGCGCGAGCATCGCGGGGTCCTCCGACTCGACCCCCGCGAACCATCGCACCGCATCGTCGAGAGCGCCGAGCTCTCGGTCGAGATGGCCGAGCACGATCGCCGTCGCCGTGCGCGTCCAGGAATCGTCCGCGTGGACGGCTTCCGCGTGCATGACGACGAGACCTTCGCGGGCGCCGTGCGCGTCGCCGAGTTCGAGCGAGAGCACCGCGCCGTTGTAGCCCGCGCCGCGCGCCGCCTCGGCCATGCCGAGCGCTTGCAGCCCGCGGCTCGCCTCCTCGAGCGCGACGATTGCCTCGGCGTAGCGCCCGGCGTCGGCGAGGGCTCCCGCCGCGTTGTTGCGCGCGAAGCTCGCCAGATCGACGCGCGACGCGCGCTCGGCCGCCTCGATGGCGCGCTCGTGGAGCGCGATCGAAGAATCCAGGTCGCCGCGCGCGAACGCCTGCCACGCCAGTTTCGCCGCCGCGCACGAGATGCCCGTCGCATCGTCCCGTGTCTCGGCGCGCGCGAGCGCCTCCTCGAAGGCGCGTGTCGCCTCGTCCGCGCGCTCCTCGCGCTTGTGGATCTCTCCCGCGGCCCAGAGCGGCTCCCAGCGCTCGGCGCAGCGCGATGCAGCACTTTCGGCCGCGGCGAGCGCCTCGGCGAGGCGATCGGCTTCCTGCGCAGACGCGAGCATGGCGCGCCAGGGAGCATCGCCGGTGGGACACGCGGTGAGCGCGGCGAGATGGTCGTCGAGCGTGCGCGGCTCTTCCCGCGTGCATGCCGTCACGCTTGCCGCGAGGACGAGCGCCGCGAGCGCGCTCAGGGCGCGGCCGTTTCGACCTCCGCCTTGTAGGCCCATGAACCATCCGCGAGCGCACCGTCGAGGTGCAGATAGAGCGTGTCGAGCGTTTTGCCGAGTTCCTTCCAGGGGTAGGGACCCGTGGGCGGATCGAGCGTGCCGATGAGCCCCGTCGGCGTGTCGCCGCCCACGCCGCTCGTCGCCCGCGGCGGCGGCGCCGCTTCGCTGAGCGACATGCCCGGGCAGAAGCAGTCGGGGTCGGGATCGGCGTCGCAATCGCAGCGGCACGCGCAGTCGGGATCGTCGAGACAGCGGCAGGCGACGACGTACTCGGTGTCGGGCTCGGGATCCTCGGAGCAACCCAGTCCCGAGAAGTCGATGCGGGCGTCGTCGATGCTGCCGTCGCTGTCGCCGTCCTCGCGCGAGACGAAGAGATCGCTCGTCACGCACGCGTACACCGGCACCACGGCGAGTGCGATCGGGCAGCGCGAGCACGCGCCGCCGCCGCTGCCGCCGAGATCGATCGTCGTCAGCCTGCCGTCGGTGTCGAGGCGCGTGATCGTGTCATCGTCGTGATTCGCCACGAACGCCGCGGTCCAACGCAGCTCGGCGAGGGTCGTCATGGCCACGGGGCCCGCGCCGACCGCGAAGGGCCCGTGCGGCTCGGCGCAGTCGTGAGGGTCGATCGCGCGCAGGCTCTCCGAAGCCGCATCGAGCGCGAACACCGTGTAGCTGCCAAGGCCGAAGCCCGTCACCGACGCCGCGACGATCTCGCCGCCGAGCTGACAACGGCCGCCGGTATCCAAGTTCTCGAGCGAGCCCGTGGCGCCGGTCGGAAGCACCGGAGCCTCTCCGCTACGCGGTGCGCCGAGTCCCACGCGGCGCGGCGCGCGCGCGAGCGGTGGCAGTGGAAAGGACTTCGCGGCCGCAGCCGCCCACGATGCGCCGTCCCGCGCTGGGGCGCCCACGGCGATCGCCTCGATCGAACTCCCGCCGCCGCCGGTGCGCGCGATCGTGTACCACGCGCGCAAGGTCTTCTCGCCGACGGGCGTGTCGAGCGCCGTGACGTCGAGCGCCGTCGCGTCCGACACCGCCGCGAGCGGACCCGTCGCGACGAGCGGCGAGCCGAAGGTGAGCAGCAGCCGCTGCTGGTCGAGCACGATGAAGACCGGCTTGCCGCCCGGAAGCGTGCCCGCGACATGCAAATAGCTGACGAGCCGCGTCGCGCCCGAGGTGTCGCGAACGAGGCGCGGGCGCGCCGCCGCGACGCCGCGCAACACAACATTCGCCAGACCTGGGAACGTGCTCAGATTCCACGCGGGCCGCGCGGGCTGGCGCGAAAGCACGTCGATGACGCTCACGAAATGGCGCTGCGTGACGAATGCATGGCGCCCCGCCTGCCCCGCCACGGTCGAGAAGGCGATCCCCTCGGGCGGGTCGGCCGTGCCGTCGCCGTCGGGATCGCCGGCCGGGATCGATCCGACGACGATGTCGGTCGCCGTGTCGATGACAGCAATCGTCCCGCTGCCGCGCTCGACCACCCAGAGTTCGGGCGCTGCGAGTGCGGCAGGCAGCCCCAGGGCGAGGATCGCGAGGACAACCAAAGGCAGGGCGGCTTTCGGTCTCATGGCGGCTCCCTCGACCAAGAAGTCGATCCGGGGCCGGGAGGATTACGCGACCCAGGAATATTACCGGAAAGCAGCAGCGGGTTCGCCGTCAGGCCCGAATGCCCGTAACGGCGGGCTGCGGCGGGCGACTTGTCTGGCGAGCGGCCGAGACGCCCCCGCTCGGGAGATCGCCATGGGAGCGGCACTTATAATCCCTGCGCTTGCCAGAGTTTGGCCCCGGACGACGCCGGGAGGGGGCGCGATGTCCCAGGCCGAGGACAACCGGGCGATCCACGACGCCTTCCGTCGCGACGACCCCGCGGCGGCCCAGACCGTCCTCGGCTGGGTCCGGGCCGTCGTCTTCGGCGGCCGCTGGGGCTTCGACGACCCCGAGGGCGTCTGCCAGGACATCCTCATCGAGGTGCTCCTTGTCGTCCGGCGCGGCGGCGTTCGCGAGCCCGGCGCCTTTCAGAAGCTCGTC
>CAZPJJ010000125.1:0-10178 GCA_964586535.1 uncultured Acidobacteriota bacterium
ATCTCGCGCGGCTTCGACGTGCCCAGCGACGACACGCGCCGCCACCTGCGCGCGAGCGCGCACGATCTGCCCGCCACGCAGCACGAAGACGAGCCGACGCGGCTCTTGGTGATCGAGGACGTCAGCGACACCGTGCGCTCCGAGCGGCTGCTCGCGTGGGCCGGCATGGCGCGGCGCATCGCGCACGAGATCAAGAATCCGCTCACGCCGATCAGCCTCATCGTCGATCACGTACGGCGCATGAAAGCCGACGACCACCCCGACCTGCCGCGC
The DNA here is from genome assembly GCA_964586535.1 of uncultured Acidobacteriota bacterium. Taxonomy (GTDB): domain Bacteria; phylum Acidobacteriota; class Polarisedimenticolia; order J045; family J045; genus CAZPJJ01. The sequence continues at coordinate 274 of CAZPJJ010000125.1, forward strand.
GCGCTCGAGCGCATGCTCGACACGATCGCCGAACAAGTGCGCGTGCTGCGCGAGACCTCGCGCGAGTTCTCGGACTACGCGCGGCTCCTCGTGGCGCGCCCCGAGCCCATCGATCTCGCCGCGTCGCTCGAGACCTGGCTCGACGCCTATCGCGTCGTCCCGCCCAAGGGCGCGCGCTTCTCGCTGGCGATGGGCGAGGGGCTGGGCCGCGTCGTCGCGGATCCGCGGCTGCTGCGCCGCGCCTTCGTGAACCTCGTCGACAACGCGCTCGCCGCGATCGGCGAGGGCGGGCGCATCGCGGTCACGGCGCGGCGCGACCTTGGCCCCGAGCCGCGCATCGTCATCGCCGTCGAGGACGACGGCCCCGGCGTGCCCGCATCGCTCGTCTCCAAGCTCTTCGAGCCCGACGTCACGACCCGCGAGACGGGAACGGGCCTGGGGCTGCCGATCGCGCGCCAATCGATCGAGGCGCAGGGCGGAACGCTCGAGCTGGATGTCGCGCACGAGGGAGGCGCGCGCTTCGTGATCTCGCTCCCGGAACCGCACGCGCCGCTCTGATCGGCTACCATGCGCGGATGCGAGGGAGCTGGGCGCGGCTGCTCGAAGCAGCCACGCTGGCACGGGAAGAGCCGCGATGCTGGGTGCCTACGTCGACGCCAACAAGCGCTACCGCATCCTCAACGAGCTGGGGGCGGGCGGCTTCGCGCGCGTCATGCTCTGCCGCGACCGCATCAGCCGCGAGTACCGCGCCGTCAAAGTCGCCAACCGCATGGGCGACGAATCGCTGCTCCGCGAGGCGCGCGGCCTGCGCTACCTCTCGCATCCGGGCATCGTCCGCGTCCACGACGTCGGCGAGGATTCCACGGGTCGGCTCTACCTCGTCATGGACTACCTCGAAGGGCCGACGCTCCGCGACCTGCTCGAGCACTTCCACAAGCTGCCCGTGCACGTCGGCGTCGCGCTCGGCATCGAGATCGCCGAGGCGCTGCAGGCCATCCACGCCGAGGGCTTCGTCCACCGCGACCTCAACCCCGCCAACATCATCATCGAGCGCCGCTCGAAGCGGCCGATCGTCTGCGACTTCGGCATCGCGCGCGATCTCGGGCTTTCGACGCAGACGGGATCGGGCGCCGGCACGCTCGCCTACATGCCGCCCGAGCAGATGCGCGGCCGCGCCACGCCGCAAACCGACGTCTTCGCGCTCGCGGTGATGCTCTTCGAGCTGCTCACGGGCGAGGTGCCCTGGGGCGAGGCGCGCACGGCGATCGTCGCCTACAAGATCATGCGCCTGCACAGGCGCGCGCTCGCGCGGCGCATGGCCGAGCTGCCCGAGCCACTGCGGCCGGTGCTGCTGCGCGCGATGGCGCGCAACCCGCGCGAGCGTTTCATCTCGATGGGGGCGTTCCGGCGCGCGCTGCTCGAGATGCCGATCCGCAAGCGCGGGCGCTCGCTCGAGCAGATGATCGACGGCTACTACAACGTCACGCGCGTCTGCGGCACGTGCAGCACCGATCTCATCACGCACATGCGCTACTGCCCCGAGTGCGCCGACAAGAGCCTCCTGCGCTGGAACGACTCGCTGCCCGCGCGCTGCCCCAAGTGCCAATGGGACCGCCATCCCGCGTGGGAATACTGCGCGTGGTGCGGGCACGGCCTGCAGAAGACCGCCGGGGCGAAAGCGCCCACGAACGCGCGCGGGCGGTGCCCTTCTTGCCGCGTGGCCGTGCCCTACTACGCGCGCTTCTGCCCGCACTGCAAAGAGCGCCTCACCTGGGACGTCGAATTCAAGATCCCCTGCCCGAGCTGCGGATGGGGCGTCTCATCGCGCTGGCGCGGCTGTCCGTGGTGCGGGCGCGTGCTCAAACGCAAGCTGCCCGCGCCGCCGCCCGCGCAGAGCTGATCGCGTGCCGCCGGTGAAAGCGGGGGTCGCGACGACGAGCGTCTGGCGCGAGGTGCGCGTGGCCGCGTTCGCCGTGTGGGGGATTGCGACACTCGCGGGCGTGTTGGCGCTCGGTGCGCCCTTCGTGCTGCCCGAAGAGCGCGTGCTCGCCCTCGGCGCCGCGCTGCAGACGCCGCACGCGCCCGGCGAGACCTGCGCGCTCTGCGGCATGACGCGCGCGTCGCTCGCGCTGGCTCGCGGCAACATCGAGGCCGCGCTGGCGTTCAATCGCGGGTCGCTGCTGCTCTACGGCTTTTTCGCGCTCAACGCCGTAACCTTCGGCGCGTTTTTGGCGCAGTGGCCGCGCGTTCGGGGATCGTCCGTGGCAAGGCGCGAGGGGCGCGCCTCGGTGAGCTGAGATCGTTCAACGACGAGGAGGTGAGATCGTGCAGATCCTGAGCTTGATCTGGGGAGTGCTGGCGGTTTTCGGGATGCTCGTGGGCTTCGTGCCGTGCCTGGGCGCGCTCAACTGGCTCAACATCCCCTTCGCGGGGATCGGCATCATCGTGAGCGGTATCGCCTACGGCATCACGAAGGAGGAATCCCGCACGGGCAGCATCGCCGGCATGGTGTGCTGCGTGATCGCGCTCTTCTTCGGGATCATCCGGCTCGTCCTCGGCGGCGGCGTGCTCTGACGAGCGAGGAACAGCGTCAGCGGTAGACGGCCCCTGCAGCGGCGGCGCCGCCGCTGCCGATTGCCGCGCCCTCGTCGCGCAGGATGCTCTCGAGCGCGGCGAGCAGCAGCATCACGTTGTTGGCGGTCGCGGACGAGCCCATCAGGCCGACGCGCCAAACGGTGTCCTTGAAGGGGCCGAGCCCCGCGCCCACCTCGATGTCGTGCTCGTGCAGCAGGCGGCGGCGGACGCGATGCGCGTCGACGCCCGCGGGCACGCGCACGGCGTTGACGACGGGCAGGCGATGCGCGGGATCGCTCGCGAGATCGAGCCCCAGCGCGGCGAGCCCGGCGACGAGCGCGCGGTGGTGCAGGAGGTGGCGCTCGCAGCGCGCCTCGAGGCCCTCTTCGAGCACGGCGCGCAGTCCCTCGTAGAGGCCGTAGTAGAGGCTCGCGGCGGCGGTGTGGTGATAGACGCGCTCGCTGCCCCAGTAGCGCTCGAGGAGCGCGATGTCGAGATAGAAGCTGCGGCAGGGCGCCTGCTTCGCGCGTGCCGCGGCGACCGCGCGCTCGGAGAACGTGATCGGCGCGAGGCCCGGCGGGCACGAGAGGCACTTCTGCGAGCCCGTGTAGACGATGTCGGCGGCGAGGCCGTCGGTATCGAAGGGCACGCCCGTGAGCGATGCCACGGTGTCGACGACGACGAGCGCACCCACCGCGCGCGCCGCCGCGGCGATCGGCGCGATGGGCTGCTGGATGCCCGTGGACGTTTCGCCGTGCACGAGGCCGACCACCTTGGGGCGCAGCGTGCGGATCGCCTCGATCATCGGCTCGTCCGGGACGACCTGCCCCCATGGCGCCTCGACCTTGTGGACCTCGGCACCGATGCGCGCGGCGACATCGGCCATGCGCCCCGCGAATACCCCCGCGACGCCTACGAGCACGCGATCGCCCGGCTCGACGACGTTGACGAGCGCACACTCCATGCCGGCCATGCCCGTGCCCGGCGCGACGAAGGTCATCGCGTTCCGCGTGCGGAAGATCTCGCGCAGCATCGCCTGGATGCGATCCATGACGGCGAGAAACTCGGGATCGAGATGCCCGAGCACCGGCGTCGCCATCGCCCGCATGACGCGCGGCGCCACATCCGACGGCCCGGGCCCCAGCAATACGCGCCGCACCGCCGGCAAATCTGGATAGCGTTCTTCCATCACATCTTCCTCATGGGGACAGTCGACTTAGAGGGACAGTCGACTTGGGGGGACAGGCGACTTAGAGGGACAGTCGACTTAGAGTGACAGTCGACTTGGGGGGCGCTCATGATCCACCCATCGCGAAGCGCTCGACCGGGAAGCGCTTGATGCGCCCGATGATCGAACGGCCGCCGCTCGCGGGCTCGGCGTGCGGGCTCTTGAACTCCCAGACGATCGCGCCCGCGGGCGTCACCTCGAAGGCCCGCCCGTTGTCGGAGTCGGCGACGAGCGTGTTGCCGTTGGGCAGCCGCTGGCACGTCCCGCGCGCGCGGCTGAAGAAGCTCCGCGGGGGGTCGGCTTGGTACTGCCACACGATGCGCTTGGTCAGCGGGTCGATCTCGAGGATGCGCGAGCGCTTGGGCTCGAGGCCGTTGTCGAAGACGAGGATGTTGCCGCTCTCGAGGACCTGCGCGTCGTGCGGGCCGGAGAGCTCGCCCTGCCCCCACGCCCACACGAGGCGGCCCGTCGCCCACTCGATCACGAACGCCGCGTCCTGGTGGCGCGAGGTGACGAGCACGTTGCCGGGCGCGTAGAGCGGGTGGCGGCCGGCGAGATGCGGGTGCGGCATCCACTGCACCGTGTTGGCGTGGATGAGGTCGACGTGCGCGCGCCCGTGGCGGCGCGTCGGCTTGACGGGCTGCAGCGCGAACTCGGCAGGGTTGGACGTGAGTGCGGCGAGCAGCGAGCGCGACTCGAGCAACTCGCCGCCCTCGTCGAGCAGGAGCAGCTCGTCGTCGCGGATCTCGTGGGTGGGGTCGATGTCGGGCGAGCGCACGTAGCGGAAGCCGAGCGTGAGGATCCGGCCCGCGGGCGTCATCTCGACGTCGTGGTGGTAGGGGCCGTCGCGGCGCCACAGCTCGCGGCCGTCCCACGCCAGACGCGCGAGGTAGCGATCGGCGTCGTCGGAGTCGGCGTCGGCGGGGCCGGAATGGGCACCGATGACGAGGACGTCGTTGCCGGGGACGAGCTCGGCGCGCACCCAGTAGCTCGCGCGCGGGTCCTGCCAGCGGCGCAGCTCGCGGCCCTCGAGATCGATGAGCGCGGCGAGCGGCGGATTGCGGCTGACGTAGAGGCTGTGGCCCGGCCACGCCTCGCCCGCGTTCGCGACGACGCCGCTCGACTCCGGCGTGGGCGGCTCCGTGGCCGCGGCGGCGTAGGGCAGCGAGCGCAGCACGTCCACACTGGCGTCCGTGGCGTCGCCAGCGTCCGCGGTGCCGGGAAGGCGCTCGGGGACGGGCTTCGGCGCCTCGCATCCCACGAGGGTGACGAGGCCCGCGCAGATCGCGGCGATGAGGAGACGGCGCATCGCGCGGAGTATAGGGGCCCGATCGAAGCCGGCCAGCGCCGCCCCCCGCGCGCGCGAATGGGGACAGTCGACTTAGAGGGACAGTCGACTTAGAGGGACAGGCGACTTAAGGTGCCTGTCCCCCTAAGTCGACTGTCCCCCTAAGTCGACTGTCCCCTTATCTCGCCTGTCCCCGGTTAGTGGAGGGAAAGGGCGCGGGAGACGCGGGAGATGACGGCCATCGCGGACTCGAGCTTCTCCATGTCGACGATGCCCGGCTGGAACCACACACCCTCGCCCAGCACGATCGCGTAGGGGCGCGCGAGGCGCATCGCGACCTCGACGCCGCTCGCGCCGTCGGCGACCTCGAGCATCACGTGGCGCCGCCGGGCCCAGCGCTCGATGAGGGCGAAGTCCAGCACGCCGGACGACCCGCCCCGGCCCGCCGCACTCGCGGGCGCGATCCAGACCGCGTTCGCGTCGATGCGCGCGTCCGCGGACGGCGGGTCGTCGCGCGTCACGCGCAGCACGTGCGACGCGGCGCCGGGTACGGGATCGTCGTCGCACCCGACGACCGCCCCGTGGAAGCCCGGCGGCAGCGCGAGCCCCGCCTCGCACCACGCGAGGCGCACGACGAGCGGCGGCACCGCGCGCGCGATCGCGGCCGCCCGATCGGGATCGACCTGCTGCGGCTCGGCGCCCGGCCCGGCGCCCGGCCCCTCGCCCTCGCCCTCGCCCTCGCCCTCGCCTGCCCCGGCACCCTGGCCGACGGCGACGGCCACGACAATCGCATCGACGCCGAGCTCGGCGGCCTCGACAGCCTGTCCGGGATCGGCGATCCCGTGCACGACGACGCGAGGCCGCAAGCTCATTTCACGGCGAACTTCACGAAGAAGGGCTGCTCGAGGCTCTCCGAGTCGAGCCAGAGCTCGAAGCGGGCGTCCTTCAGCGGACCCTCGGGTCGCGGGAAGTAGATGACGTCGACCATGTACGTCGCGCGCGGCACCTCCAGCCGATCGATGACGAGCCCGCGACGCCCGAATAGCGAGCGCGGCCCCGCATCCTGCACCGGGAAGTACACCGACGGAATCTGGATCCACGAGTCGTACGATCCCGCGAACACCTCGGCGAACGAGCCCGACACGCGCAGATCCATGCGCATCAAGCTCGACATCTTCTCGCGCACCTCGGAGACGCTCGCCATCGGATAGCGGCGCCCCTGCTCGTCGACCAACGTGAACGACTCGCGGTCGAGCTTGATCCGCTCGAGGCCCTTGTTCGCAAGGCCGATGCCGATCGGGATGTAGGGCGACTCCTCGCGCAGGATCGTCGCCGACACGTCGACCGCGAACGCCACCAGATTGCCGCGCTCGAGATACGTGAACCGCGTCAGCCGCGGGTGCAGGCCTTCTTCCTGGGGCAACTGCCCCTTCCAGCCGGCGCATCCTGCACCGATGCCGACCGCGACGGCCAAGACCGCCAGCGCGAAGACCGCGCGCAGAGACGTTCGACGGGCACGAGGAGAGAGAGTCTTCAGCCGCATGAGCCACCTCGCGGCGCCCGGCGTCCCCGGCCGAACGCATGCAGGGCGTTCTCGCGATCGCCCCGCGGATGGGAGAGCTTCGAGTTTACGCCGGACCCGCGAATCGCGCGCAGGGTCGCGCGGTGCGCCCGCAGCACGCGCAATCGCGCGCGCCGCTGGCCCGTGGCGCAATCGCGCGCCGTCGTGCGCGCCGCTAGCCCGCGCGTGCCGCCAATCGCCTCGCCTCGAGCGAGTCGCTGGCGGGATCCAGCTGGCATTTCCGTGATCACCGGAGAACTCGCGCTCCGGAGGTCCCGCATGCACCGCACTCCGTCCATGCTTCGTCATCCCCTCGCGCCACGGCCCGCCACCACCACCCTCGCCGCTCTCCTCGCCCTCGCGGCGCTGCTCTCACTCGCACCCGCCACGCTCGCCCCCGCTCTCGCGCTCGCCTCCACACCGGATGGCACCACGCCCGCGCCCTCGCCCACGCCCGCGCCCACACCCGCAACCGCGCCCACGCCCGCGCCCGGCGCAGCACCCACCGCGCTCGGCGCAGCACCCACCGCGCTCGGCGCGCCGCCGGCGCCGATCGCTCTTGACGAACGCCACGTCACCCTCGCCAACGGCGTCCGCGTCGGGTACGTCGCGCAGGGCGATCCGCGAGGCACGCCCTTGCTCCTCCTGCACGGCTACCTCGACTCGTGGCGCTCTTTCGAGACGCTGCTGCCCCATCTGCCGCCCTCGATCCGCGTCTACGCGATCTCCTTCCGCGGTCACGGCACCTCCGACAAACCGCCCTCGGACTACACCCCTCACGACCTCGCCCGCGACGCCGCGCTCTTCCTCGACGCCGTCGGCGCGAAGCGCGCGATCGTCGCCGGCCACTCGATGGGCAGCTTCGTCGCGCAGCGTCTCGCCCTCGACGCGCCGGACCGCGTCGAGGCACTCGTGCTCATCGGCTCGTTCACGACGCTCGCCGGCCACGCGGCCTTCGAAGCCTTCTGGAACGACGCGCTCGCCGGCCTGCGCGATCCCATCGATCGCCAACTCGCTCACGATTTCCAGGTCTCCACGATCGTGAAGCCGCTGCCGCCCGAACGCCTCGCCATCCTCGTCGACGAGACGCTCCTGGCACCCGCTCACGTTTGGCGCGAGGCGATGCGCGGCCTGATGAGCGCCGATCATCGCCGCGAGCTGGCCGCGATCGATAAACCGACGCTCGTCGTCTGGGGAGACCGCGACCAATTGTTCGATCGCGCCGAGCAGCAGCGTCTGCTCGCGGCGATCCCACGCTCGCGGCTGGTGGTCGTCCCGGGAGCCGGCCACGCGACGCACTGGGAGGATCCTGAGCGCGTCGCACGCGAGATCGCCGCGTTCGTCGCGAGCGTGCGCTGACGCCCCGCCCCGCACCGCGCCGCCCCTCGCCTCGCCGCCGCCGCTTCTCGCGCGATCCCCCGCCCCCGATCAGAGCAACTGCAGCGGATCGACGTCCACGACCAGCCAGCGCGGCATCACACCCTGCTCGCCGATCGCCGCGGCCAGGCCCTCGGCGAGCGCCATCGCCAGCCGCTTGCGCTTGAGCGCACGCACGATGATCTGCACGCGCCACTCGCCCCGCAGGCGCGCGAGCGGCGCCGTCACCGGGCCGAGCACCGCCACCTTGCCCTCGCCGGCCGCGTGGATCGCGTCGCGCAGCGCCTGCGCGCGTTCGAGCGCGCGCGGCTGCTCCTCGTCGCGCACGAGCAGATTCGCCATCGCCGCCGCCGGCGGATAGCGCAGCGCACGCCGCGCGCTCATCTCGCGTTCGGCGAAAGCGCGGTAATCCTGCACCGCCGCCGCGAGGATCGCGGGATGGTCGGGCCGATACGCTTGCACCACGACGCGCCCCGGGCGCTCGCCGCGTCCCGCGCGCCCCGCGACCTGCGTCAGCAGCGCGAAGGTGCGCTCGGCGGCGCGGAAATCCGGCAGCCAGAGCGACGCATCCGCCGAGAGCACGCCCACCACCGTCACGCGCGGAAAGTGGTGCCCCTTCGCGACCATCTGCGTGCCGATGAGCACGTCGATCTGCCCGCGCGCGAAGCGCCTGATCACGGTCGCGAGGCGCTCGGGCGAGCGCGCCGTGTCGCGATCGAGCCGTGCGATGCGCGCGCTCGGCAGCGCGGCTTGCAAGTCTTCCTCGACGCGCTGCGTGCCGTAGCCGAGGTCGTGCAGATGCTCCGAATCGCACGCGGGGCAGCGCGCCGGGCGGCGGCGCGCGAAGCCGCAGTAGTGACAGCGCAGGACGTCGCCGTCCTTGTGATACGTGAGCGGAATCGAGCACTGCGCGCACGAGACGCCCTCGCCGCACATGCGGCAGAGCAGGACGCGCGTATAGCCGCGCCGGTTGAGCAGCACGATGCTCTGCTCTTCGCGGCCCAGCGCGCCCTCGATCTCGGCGAGCAGCCGGCGCGAGAGCGCGTCGTCGCGCTTCGTCTCGCGGAACTCGTCGCGCATGTCGACCATCTCGACCGTCGCCAGTCGCGCCGCGCCGACGCGATCTGGTAATTCCAGCAGCGCCGCGCGGCCTTCCTGCGCGCGCGACCAGCACTCGAGCGAGGGCGTCGCCGAACCCATCACGATCACGGCATTCGCGACGCGCGCGCGCACGACGGCGAGATCGCGCGCGTGATAGCGCGGCGACTCCTCCTGCTTGTAGCCGCCGTCGTGCTCCTCGTCGACGACGATCAGCCCCGGCCGGTCGAGCGGCGCGAAGAGCGCCGAGCGCGCGCCCACGACGACGCGCGCGCGCCCCTCCCGCGCGCGATGCCACGCTTCGTGGCGCTGGCGATCGCTCATCCCCGAATGCAGCACGACGACCTGCTCGCCGAAGCGCGCCTCGAGCGCCGCCTTCGCCTGCGGCGCGAGGCCGATCTCGGGAACGAGAAAGAGCACCGAGCGCGAGAGCGCCAGCGTGCGCTCGGCGACGCGCAGGTAGACCTCGGTCTTGCCCGAGCCCGTCACGCCGTAGAGCACCGCCTGATGGAACGCGCCCTCGGCGACCTTCGCGGCGAGATGCGCGACGGCGCGCTCTTGAGCCTCGGTGAGTGCGAGCGGGCGCGACACGGGCAGGTCGACGCCGGGCAGCGCGGGCGGCGCGACATCTTCGAGGCGCTCGACGAGCAGGCCGTCCGCGAGCAGCCTGCGCAGCGGCTCGGCTCCGACGCCGGCCGAGCGCGCGGGATCGGCGATCGTCTGCCCCGGCTCGGCGACCGCCGCCGGCCCCGGAACGCCGCCCTCCTCGCGGCCGGAGG
>CAZPJJ010000126.1:0-10156 GCA_964586535.1 uncultured Acidobacteriota bacterium
CCTGAAGCTGCAAGCCGTCCACCAGCGTCCCGAGAGACCGCGGATGGTCGTCGTTTGCTCGGAGCGACCGACGCGGGAAGTGGTGGTCGCTGCTCGGCGCGGACACGCCGATGGATTCCTAGTGCTGCCCGCGGAAACGGTGCGTCTCGAAGAAATCCTCGCCCGGATGGGGAACCCGCCAGGCCAGCGATCTGAGTGATCCGCGCTCAGGTCTCCTGACGAATGCGCTCTTCGAGTTCCCGAAGCCTCTCGCGCTTCTCCGCGAGCCGCTCCTCGACGCCGCCGATCTTCTCTTCGAGGCCCCGGCGCAGCAGGCTGCCCTGATCGCCGTTGCCCAGACCCGTCAGAGCGCGCCGCCAGCGTTCGATGTGATCGACATCGCGCACGATCGACTCGCGCAGGCTCTCGGCCTGCTCACGATGCCGCGAGAAGCTGTCCTCGTGGGTGCGCCGGGTTTCGCTGCGCCGCCGCGAGCGTTCCTCGCCAGCGCGCTCGAACACCTTGTCGCAAGCGGCACGGAAACGCTGCCAGAGCTGCTCGGAAAGCGCGCGCGGCATGCGGCCCGCTTCCTTCCACTCTGCTTGGAGCTGCTTCGCCTGCTCACAGGCGCCGAAGATGTCGGGCGATTCGAGCAGTGCCTCGGCCGCGTCGCAGAGCGCCTCGCGGCGCTTGCGAGCTTCGTCGCCTTCCTGCCGCTGCGCCAAGCGGGCCTCGCGGCGCCGGTCGAAGAAACGGCTGCGGGCCTGGCTGAAGCGCTCCCACAGCTTCTCGTCGGCGCCACGGCCGGACCAGCCCGCGCTCTTCCAGGCGTCCATCAGACGCGCATGCTCGTCGGCCGTCGCCTCCCACTCCTCGGATAGGGCGATCTCCTCGGCGCGCGCGCAGATTTCCTCTTTGCGTTTGCGGGCCTCCGAGCGCTCCTCTTTACGGCGATTGCGGTCCTCGTCGCGCCGACGGAAGAACTCGTCGAGGGCGCCGCGGAAACGCGCCCAGAGCGCCTCGTCCTCTTCGCGCGAGGCCGAGCCGAGGGTCTTCCACTCGTCCTGGAGCGCCTTGAGCTTGTCGGTGGTCGCGCTCCACTCCGTCGATTCGCGCAGCACTTCGGCCTGCTCGCAGAGGGCCTCTTTCTTGGCCTTCTGCTCGGCCTGAAAGCCCAGCACGAGAACTTCGAGAGCTTCGAGCCGCTCGAGCAGACGCTCGAAATCCCCGAGAGCGTCGGCGGTGCGCACTCGCTCGAACATCCGATCGATGCGCTCCGAGAATCGGCCCTTGTTGTCGGCCCCGGCGATCTCGCGCTCCAGTTGATCCACGAACGCGCGCAGACGGTCGAAGCGGTCGACGAAGAAGGCAAACGTCGCGTGCGGATTGCGCCCGCGCGCAAGACCGACGACGCGGCCCGGATGCCGGGGCGTGTCGATCTGGCGGACGTTGCCCTCGCCGTCGATGAAGCCCCACTCCGAGCCCGGAATCGGCACGCCGGTCGGCATCGCGATCGGGAGCGGCGCCGTCACCGTCGCAGCGTCCGCAGCGTCCGCTGTGTCCGCCGCGTCCGCGGCAAAACCCTCCGCAGGCTCAGCCGATTCGCCGGCCTCGGCCTCCGGCGCGGGGTCGATGCTGGGTCCGGTTTCCGCTTCGACCTGGACCGGGGCGGCCGGCTCATCGCCGAGAGGTACACCGTCGGTGGTGACCGAAGCGGTCTCCTGGTCTTCGCGACCGTAGTCCCCGCTGGCGTCCGTGGAGAGCTCAGCTCCGGCGGGAGACTCGTGAGAATCGACCGGGAGCGAAGCGGCGGACTCGTTCTCAGGCTCGTCGTGCTTGGCGTCGTGATCCGTCATGGTTTGGGGTGTCCTCGGCCTGACCCCGGGCAGGGGGTCTGCCGTCACGAAGGCAAGAGGATACTCAGACGGGGGCTCCCCGCCCACCATCGATCGCGGTTGCGCTCCTAGAAGTGCGTCCGCGGCCGTCCGAAACTCCACGCTTCGCGATCACCGGCGTCGAACCACCCCGTTTCGCGCTCCCGTGGATCCGGTAAGTCATGCTCGCGCGCGAAGTCTCGGGCGCTCGGATCAAGGCAACCGCGAGTCGATCTTCTCGCTGACCCACTTCGCATCGAGCCATTCGATGGGCGACACCTCGAGCCCTTGGATCGCCACGCCGAAGTGAAGGTGGTCGCCGCCGGCCAGCCCCGTGGCGCCGCTGCGGCCGAGCGTTTGCCCACGCTCGACGCGGTCTCCGACCTGCACTTCGATCGACGAGAGATGGGCGTAGATCGTGAGCAGTCCGTAGCCGTGATCGACCATGACCGCATTGCCGTAGATGCCGAGATATTCGGCGAACGCGACTTCGCCCGAGGCCGCGGCGGGGACGGCTGCCCGCGCCGTGGAGGCCAGATCGAGTCCGAGATGAGTCTGCCGGTCCACCGCTCGGCCTTCGCTCAGATAAGTGCGCTGCTCGGCGAAGCCGGCCATCTTCTTGGTGTTGGGCATCTGCAGAAAGGACCCTCTCCACAGGCGTTCCGGCTTGCTGCGCTTCGCGACCTCGCGAATCGTCGCGATGTTCTGCGCGCGCATGGCGCCGTTGATCCGCAGGTACTGATCGAGGAGCGAACCCGTATCGTCGAAACCGGGTGAGTTCGCGACGATGTCCGGAACGACTCGTTCGAGGAAGCGCTCGGAGACTTCGATCGAATCGCGCTTCGGCGGAATCGGTTTGAACTGATCCACGAAGGCACGCTCGACGCGATTGCCCGCCGCGTCCTCGGCGAAGAGGCGGATCGCGGCGGAATCGCCGAGATCCCATGGCACTCCGAAGAGCGCGAACATCTCGCCTTCGCCGCCGGAAAGGGCCCAGCCGAGGAACTCCTCGTCGCCCGCCCTCACGCCCGATCGCGAGGCACCCTCGCCGACGCGGTAGCGCACGGCCCCGCTTCCGCCCTGCGTCAAATAGTGCTGCGACGAGAGCACGGCGAGTGCGGGCGGCCGGAAACGCACGGGCAGAGTCTTCTCGACCACGACGGGATCGGGTGAGCGCAGCGCACCGGCGGCGCGCATGGCGACCGCACGCAGGGTCACCTCGCCTTCGCGAAGCCACTCGGGCCGGCCGCGGCCGACATCGGCCGTGAGCGCGGCCTCGGTCGTCTGCGGATCGTCCCAGAACGCCCACATCGAGCGGGCCTCGAAGGCCTGCTCGGCGAGTACCGCCACGGAGTCGCCTTGCACGGCCTCGAGGCGAACGCCGACGAGACCGTCACTAGCCGCGAAGAAACGCGCCTCGACGCGCGTCCCCGCGCCCACGGCATCGCGGTCGGTGCTCACCTCAATGGTAGGCGCCTCGCCGACGCTCAGCGCCGCGTAGAGCGCCCACCCCGCGGCGATGCCGGCGAGAAGGACGAAGACGACGAGAAACGACCGGGACGACGACCTTCGACCATAGCGATTCAAGTGCGGGAACCTCGCGAGATGGCGCGCGGACGGGTAACCGCGCACGGTGACGTTGGAGTGCGCGATTATACGGGCGCGTGCGAAACGCCGAAACCGCGAACCGGGCTCCGCTCGCGTTCCGCGCTCGCGTTTCGTCAATAATCCGATGGTTCGCGACACAGGTCGCGCGGAGGGCCAGGCCGTGGCGCCTCTGATCAGCGGGAGAAGGGACAGGCGCGCGTGGGCGCGCGGCGCCGTCCGCTACACGTTCGAATTCTCACGCGAACTGGCTTCGCGCTTCGTGCGCGACGATTGCGTGCGCTCGTCGGCGGAGCTGGCATTCATCACGGCGCTCTCCCTAGCGCCGGCGACCGCCGTGGCCTTTCCGATCCTGCTCACCTTTCCCTTCTTCCGCGGTTCGGTGGACGCCATCGTCGATTTCCTGCTCACGGGCTTCGTGCCCACCGGGACCTCCGTCATCAAAGAGCACGTCCTCGAATTCGCGCGGCGCGCCGGCCAACTCACGCTGCCGACACTTTTCATCCTGCTCGGCACGGTGATCCTCACGCTGGCGACCGTCGAAGACCGCATCAACGGCATCTGGCGCATCACGAGGCGGCGGCACTGGCTGCCGCGGCTGCTCGTCTATTGGACTCTCGTGACGCTTGGTCCCGCGCTCCTGGTCGCGGGGCTCGCCGTCACCTCCTACCTCGCGTCGCTCGCGATCAGCGATCGAGACACCGGGGTCGGGGCAATCGTCCTGCGCACCCTCCCCTTTGCGACATCTCTGCTCGCTTTCCTCTTGCTCTACGTCGCCGTCCCGGCCCGGCGCGTGCCGTTATGGGCGGGGCTTTCGGGCGCGACGACCTCGGCCGTGCTCTTCGAACTCGCGAAGAAGGGATTCGCGATCTACGCCACGCAGTACTCGAGCTATGCCTCGCTTTATGGCGCGCTCGCGGTGCTGCCGATCTTTCTGCTCTGGATCTACTCGTCGTGGCTGATCACGCTCTTCGGCGCGGAGCTCACCTGCTGCCTCGCGACCTACCACCCCGACGCGCACCACGCGCATCGCCGCGAAACCGAGCTCGAGCGGGGCGTGCGTCTGCTCACGAAAGTCGACGAGTTCAGCCGCCTGGGCCGGACTCTCACGCCGGAGGCCTGGGAGCGCGACGAACGCGACGCACCCTGGGAGGCGATGTTCCCGCTCGCGGAGCGCTTCGCCGCGAAGGGGATCCTCCTCCTGACCGAGGAGGGCAACCTCGCCCTCGTTCGCCCCCTCCAAGACGTCACGCTGCGTGACGTGCACCGCGCCCTCGCCTGCCCTCTTCCGGAGCCGGATGGCCTTCCGGGCGATAATCCACTGCGCGCCGGCGTCGGTCGCGCCGTGGAGGCGCTCGACGAGGCGCTCCTGATTCCGCTCGCGGACTTGATCGAGGAGGGGCGCGATGGACAAGCTGACTCCCGACCCTGAACTGGACGCCCTCGTCCGCCACCTCAACTCCATGAACGCGGGCGCGCGCGACGCTCCCCAGACCGATGAAGACGACCTGGAAGACATCGCGACGCTCGACGATGCCGGTCTCGGAGCCGCCGGTGTACGAGCGGAGAAAGACGGGCACTCGCGGATTCGTCCCGCGGCCGTCTTCGACCTTCCGCGAGCCAGCTTCGAGGGACGCGAGCGGCTGGACGAAACGCTGAGGCTCGCCCGCGAGCGGGGCGCCAGCGACCTGCTGCTCGTCGCGGGGGCACCACCCACCGTCCGCGTCGACGGAGCGCTGCAGAGGCTCTCGTCCGTGCCGATCGCGGCGGAGGAGACGGCGCGCCTCTGCGCCGCCCTCGTTCCCGACGAACGCCGGGATGCGGCGACGCGCCAAGGCAGCGTCGACTTCGGCTTCTCTCGCTCGGGGCTCGGCCGCTTCCGCGCCAACGTCCATCGCGCTCAGGGCCACTGGGCCGCTGCCGTGCGCGTCTTTCCCCGCGAGCGGCCGACGTTCGAGTCGCTCGCGCTACCCTCCGAGGTCTCCCGTCTCGCCGACTTGCAGCACGGACTCGTCCTCGTGACGGGTCCGACCGGCTCGGGCAAATCGAGCACGCTCGCCGCGCTGACGAACGCGATCATGGAGCGGCGCACCGCTCACGTGATCACGATCGAGGATCCGATCGAATTCGAGCACTCGCATCAGACGTGCATCGTCGAGCAGATCGAGATCGGCCGCGACGCTCCCTCGTTCGCCTTCGCGTTGCGCGGCGCACTGCGCCAGGATCCGGACGTCATCCTCGTCGGCGAGATGCGCGATCCCGAATCGATCGCGATCGCCGTGACGGCGGCCGAGACGGGCCATCTCGTGCTCTCGACGCTGCACACCGGAAACGGCGTGCAGACGATCTCGCGGATCATCGACGCTTATCCGTCGGGCCAGGCCGAAGTCGTCCGTTCCCAGCTCGCGGCCTCGCTCGAAGCCGTCGTCTCGCAGCAGCTCGTCCCTCGCGCGGACGGCAAGGGACGCGTGCCCGTCGTCGAGACGCTGCGCGCCTCGGACGCCGTGCGAAACCTCATCCGCAAGAACCAGGTCGAACAGATCGCGGCCCAGGTTTCGCTCGGCAAAGGCGCGGGCATGCTGAGCTTCGACGCCAGTCTCGCGCAGCTCGTCAAGCGCGGGCTGATCGCGCGCGAAGAGGCGCGCCGCCGCGCGCATCACCCCAATGAGCTCGATCTTTTGCTCAAGTAGGAGGGCCGCCTTGAACGCACTACGGTCTCGCGCGTCGCGATCGCTCGCCCTAGCCGTGTCGCTCGCCGTCGCCTGCTGCGCCCTCGGCTTCGCTCTGGGCACGACCGTCTCCGCGCCCCGTGAAGCGCGCAAAGAGAAAGCCGCGGAAGGCCTGGGAACGATCGCTTGGCGCGCGATCTACGAACCCGGTGACGTCGCGTCCATGCACGAGCATCCAAAGCCCCGTTTCGTGATCGTGCTAGGCGGTGGCACGTTGCGCGCGACAGCGGACGATGGCACGTCGCGCGACGTCGTTCTGGAAACAGGATCGGTGTCGATCAGGCCCGCGGAACGGCATGCGCTCGAGAATGTCGGCACGACCCGCGTGGAGGTCATCGAGATCGAGGTGCCTTGAGCGCGCGACGGTCCGCGGCCCCGCATCAAGAACGTGGTGACTGGGATTCGCTCATCATCGAGCGCGAGATCAACGCCGCGAGCTTTGCATCGCTCGCTGCGAGCGCGTCCAACACGACTCCCGCGCGGCGCGCGGGCAACGCCAGGAGCAGATCGAGCGCCGCCTCGCTGTCGCGGGCATGGAGCGCGGCGAGCGCCGCCGCCGCATTGTCGGGATCCATCGCGTCGAATGCGCGCACGAGTTTCGTGAACCCGTCGATGGGCGCACTTCCCGATTCCTGAGCGAGCTGCGCGCGCGCCGCGTCGAGGTGCGCCATGCCTTCCGCGACACGTCGCTGCAGCATTCCGAGCTGCCGCTCGCGCTCGTCGAGCTCCCGGTCACGCTCGACGAGTGCACGCTGCCGCGCCTCGAGATCGGCGAGGAGCGACTCGTAAGTCGCTCGCATCTCTGCGAGCGGCGTCGCCAGTGCGGTTACCGGCGGCGCGGAACCGGTGACGGAATGCGCTTCCGGCCCATCGTTCTCGGACGCGGAGGCGCGCGGCAGAAATCCGGCGACGACCTCGTCCTCGAGAAGCAGCAAACCGTTGGCCGCGATTGCCGCGGCGATGACCACCAGCAGTGCGCTCGGTCGCTTCATCGCGCTACCCTCATGCCCACGGCGAGTTCGTTCTCGTCGAGCGCAATGCCACCCTCCTTCTCGAGGCGTAGGACGAGGTCGATGATCACGCGCTGCGCGTGTTCGATCTCCGCGACGCGAGGTGCCACGAAGAAGTCCATTTCTTCGCGCAGCATTGCCCCCGCGCGCTCGGACATGTTGTTGAAGAACTTCTCGGCCAGCTTCGGATCGGCGCCTTTGAGCGCCAGCGCGAGGGTCCCGCGGTCGATCTGCTTGAGAACCTCGGGGACGTCGCGATCGGCGAGCGCGTGCAGCATGTCGAAGCGGAAGAGCCGCGAGCGCAGTTCGCGCGCGAGATCCGGCTGCTCCTCCTCGAGCGCCGTGATCACTTCTTGGCCCGAAGCGCGCCCCAGGCTCTCGAGCGCATTCACCGCTCTTTCGAGCCCGTCGACGGGAGTGGGCGGGTCGTCGTCGATCTCTCGCAGGCGCGCGACGAGGACTTCGCCGACGCGCGCGAGCACGCCGGGCCTGACCTCGGCGAGCGCCGCCATGCGCCGCGTCACCTCGACGCGGCGCGCACCCGGCATGGTGGCCAGGACACGTGCGCTCTTCTGTGGAGCGAGATGCGCGAGGACGAGCGCGGCCGTCTGGGCGGGCTCGTCGCGCAGGAGGGCGGCGAGTTGTCGGGCGGGCGCCTCGCGCAGGGTCGTGGGGAGCTGGGGCGCCGGGCCGCGCGGTTCTGCACCTTCGACCTCGCGCGCGGGATCGATCGCGTCGAGAAGCGGTCTCGCGAACTCGGCCTCCGTGCGGCCCAGGAGACGCTTGACCTTCGCGGGCCCAGCGGTCTCGATGCCGCGCTTGCCGCGCAGCATCTCCTCGAACTCGACGACGATCGCCTCATGGTGCTGCGGATCGACGCGATCGAGACGCGCGATCTCCGCGATGACCGCCCTCACCTCGGCCTCGTCGAGGCGCGCCAGAAGCGCCGACGCGGACTCCTCGTCGATGAGGCTCAGCAGCACGGCCGCTTTCTGCGGCCCCGTCAAGCGGCGCGTACTCACGAGCCCTCCGTGGTCGAGTGCAGCCAGACGCGCATTGCGCTCGCGGCCCCGTCGGGTTCGTTGACGGTCAGATCGCTGATGCGGCGGCGCAGGATCGCGATGCGCTGTGACGCCGGCAGGGACAGGAGGTCGCGCTCGTCCTGCCCCGCGTTCGGGACGGCCTCCGTCGCGAGAAGACGCGCGCCGCGCCGCACGAGCAGGCCCAAGGCGATGATTGCGACGATCGAAAGGAGAGAGAGCGCGACGAGACGCCCGAAGGGGAGCCAGGAGATCGGATCGATCGGCGTCTCGACGGGAACGCCCACGGCCAGCGCGAAAGGACGCTCAGTGACGGTGACGACATCGCCTCGCGTGGCGTCGTAGCCGATCGCGGAGCGGACCGCGGATTCGATGTCCGAGAGCGTGACCGCGGCGGTGGTCTCGTCCAGGTCGGCGGTCTCGAGCGCGCTACCGTCGACGACGACCGCCACCGAGAGGCGCCGCGCGGCGCCGCGCGGCTGTTCGATGGTCCGCTCGACGCGGGCGTACTCGAAGCTCTCGCTCTGCTCCGATCGAATCGACCTTCCCGACCCAGGGCCGGCTTCCTTCTTGCGCTCGTGGGAGAGCAGCACCGCCGAGTCGGGATCGAGCGAGGTCTCCCTGCGCACGACGCGCTCCTCGACCAACTCGACCGTCGATTGAACCTCGAAGCGGCCGATCCCGACGAGGGGTGCGAGCACGCGCGCGACCTTCGCGTTGATCTCGCGCTCCGACGCCTCGCGCAGTGCACGGAGATCGCCGATGCCGAGGTCGTCGCCGGCGAGATCGCCGGTCCAGAGCGTGCGACCGCCGCCATCGGTGATCGTGACGTCGGTGGGTCGCAGTCCGGGCACCGCAGCGGCAACGAGTACCGCGGCGCTGCGCACTGCGTCGCGCTCCGGGGGGCGCTGGGGATCGAGTTCGAGCACGACGGTCGCGCGCGGCCGGTCGGCGATCCCGCCATCGGCCGCCGGAGCGACGTGGACGCGAGCGCTTCTCACGCCGTCGAAGACCTCGAGCGTGCGAGCGATCTCTGTCTCGCGGGAAATCGGCGCAAGGTCCGTCGCGATCTCCGGCCGCTCGCGGGCGACGAGCGCGCGGGCCTGGCGCGCACGATCCGCCGGCACCTCGACGGCTCCGGCACTGTAGCCCGGCTGATTCGGGATCCCGGCTTCATCGAGCAACGCGCGGAGCCGCACCGCATCGTCGCCGGTCAGTCCGCGCGCGATGGGCGTCCACGCGGGGCTCAGCAGTGCGGAGAGCGAGAATGAGAGTACGGCCACGAGAATCGCCACGGAGGCGATGGCGAGGACGCGCTTCGCCGAGGTCGTCGCGCGCCATGCTTCGCGCCAGCGATCGCGCCCTGCGCTCATGGTTGTCTCCTCGTGCTTGCTGGGAGAGAAAGGTCGCGTGCGGCGAGCGCCGCGGGCGCCCCGGCGTCGATCGCCGCAGCGCTTGCAGCGAGACGGGCCGCGAGCCGACGGCGTCCTTCGCGAAGCGAGCACTCGGCGAGGCGCACCTTCGTCCAGGCGCGCCCGGCCTCAGTCGCGAAGGGCAGCCGCTCCGCGAGGCGCCAATCGGAACAGGCGGCATCCCAGTTGCCGGCGATCGCCCGTGCGTCGCCGCGGAGCAGGGCCGGCTCCGCATGCGTGGGAAGGACGGCGTCGAGCAAGTGCACCGCGTCGTCAGGCGCGTTGCGCTGAAAGGCGGCGCGCGCGCCGATCGCTCGCGCGCTTTCATCGAGTTCCCGCGCCTCCCCCCGCCCGACCGCCGATGCGATCTCCTCGAAGCGTCGCTCGCGCAGGAGCCCCAGCAGGCGATCCGCGTGATGAGGAGCGATGCCGCGCGCTTCCGCGCGCGGGTCGCAGCGGACGAGCCCGAGGCGAGCCTCGCGCGCGGCGGGTCCGAGCCCCGCCCCC
>CAZPJJ010000127.1:0-10135 GCA_964586535.1 uncultured Acidobacteriota bacterium
GACTGCGCTTGAGCGGACTCATGCGTTCGAGGAACACCTTGCCGTCGAGGTGATCGACTTCATGGCAGACGGCGCGCGCGAAGAAGCCCTCGGCGATCTCTTCGACGGGCTCGCCCTCGAGATTCAGCGCACGAAAGCGCACGCGCTCGGGGCGGGTGATCACCTCGAAGATCCCGGGAAACGAGAGGCAACCTTCGTCGCCGCTCTGCGACCCCGTCATCTCGAGGAGTTCGGGATTGACGAAGACCCGGATTTGCGACGGATCTTCGCCGCCGCTTAGGTCGAGCACGAAGAGACGGCGCTGGTCGCCAACCTGGTTCGCTGCGAGGCCGACGCCGGCCTCCGCGTGCATCGTCTCGATCATGTCGCGAACGAGGGCGCGCACGTCGTCATCGATCGTCGACACCTGCTTGGTGGGCGAGTTCAGGATGGGGTGCGGGTGCACGAGAACCGGCTTGATCGGCATGCGTGGAACTCCTGCCGGCAAGCTAGCACACGCCCCTGCTTCGACCAAGGCTCGGCTGCCATCCAGGGGTGACGATCGTCATCGGGAGAGGACAACTCGCGACCGGGGGGCCGCCGGAACGACCTTTTCCCGTAAAGCGCTATTCTTCAAGGTTTTAAGAGGAGAGACGCTGGAAAAAGGCCTCTCGATCGGTAGCCGGAACGGGTCTTGCAAACCAGAAGGGCGGACATATGCGCGCGCCGTGTCGCGAGCGGCCCGGCGCCCACCAGGATCGAGGACACCATGACGAACCGCCGGCGATTCAGCACGACCTCCCGACTCGCTCCCACGCTGCTGGCCGTGGCTCTGGCATGGGTCACTCCAGGCTTCGGCCAGGACGCGTCGGCCTCCTACGACGATCGCAGCCCCTCCGCGGCGAACGCCCCCTCCCGCGAAGACATCGAGCGCTTCGCCGACGTCGAGGACGTGCCCGCCTTCGCGCGCGTCCGCTACGAAGAGAACGGCGTCGAAGTCGTGCGGAAGGATGGCTTCACGGACGAGTTGCGCTTCAACGCGGCGATCTACGAAGGCGACCGCGTCACGACCCGCGCCGATCAGCGCGCGGAGTTCCAGCTTCCCGACGGCTCGCTCGTGCGTCTCGACCGCGCGAGCACGCTCGAGTTCTACGCGCTCGCCGAGCCGCGTCGCGGTGACCGCCGCGCGAGCGTCGTCGGACTCGTCGACGGTTCGATACAGGTCGAAGTCCCCGATCCCCAGAACGGCGAGGCCTTCCGCATCGACACCGCCGCGGCATCGGTCTATCCGCTCGAGCCTTCGTCCTTCCGCGTCGATCTCGCGAACGGAACCGTGGTCAAGGTCTCCGTCGAGCGCGGGCGCGTCGAAGTGGCGGGCGAGAGCGGCTCGCGAGTGCTCTACGCGGGCGAGCGCGCTCGCGTGACGCAGGGCTCGTCGCCGGGCCGTGCCTACGCGTACAACGTGATGCTGCGCGACTCCTTCGATCAGTGGGTCTCGCGCCGCGACGACGTCTACGGGCTGCGCGCCGAGCGCGGACCCGAATACGACGAGCTTCCCGAGGACGTGCGCCCCTACTACGGCGAGCTCTCGGCGCACGGTCGCTGGGTACGCACCGACGAGTGGGGCTGGGTGTGGAACCCCGATGTCGACGACGACTGGCGCCCCTACTACGACGGCTACTGGTCGACCGGCCCGTGGGGTCCCGTGTGGGTCTCCAGTGAATCCTGGGGATGGCCCGTCTATCGCTACGGCCGCTGGGAATACAGCGTCGGCTGGGGATGGACGTGGATCCCCGGGCGCGTCTTCCGGCCCGCTCACGTGGTTTGGTACTACGGGCCGAGCTACGTCGGCTGGTGCCCGCTCGGCTACTGGAACACGGCGGTCTACGTCGGGCCGCGCGTGCACTGGAGCATTGGCTGGGGCTGGTCCTATTTCGATTACCACCCCTGGGTCTTCGTCGGCTACAACCACTTCTGGTACCACCCCGTACCGCGCGCGATCGTGCCGCGCGGGCGCGTGATCCCCGCGGATCTGCGCCGCGGCGTCGTGACGCGCGCGAGCGTGGTGAGCCCGGCCGACGTGCGCGGTGCGCGCGCATCGCGGGCCGCCGCGGCTCGTGACGTGGGCCTGCCGCGAGACAGGGTCTACGAACGAGCGCAGGCGCTCGCGCGGACCCGCGGCGATGTCGCGCAGCGTGCGGACCAGATCCGCGACGAGCGCGAAAACGCAGCGGCGGCGCGCACCAGACAATCGTTCCGCGACGTCGAACGCGAAGTCGGCGGAAGCCGCAACGCAAGACGGGTCGGCGCCCGCGACGACGACGGCGACAGTGCCCGCACCTCCGCGGCCGAGCGCTCGCGGGGCACCACAGGCGAGCGCGGACAGCCCGCCGTCGAGCCCCAGGAGCGCGACGCCGGCTCGGCCCCCGGCCGCACGCGAGGCTCTTCGGGCTCGGTCCGCGAGCGCTCCACCGGTCCTCGCGACTCCGGAGCCTCCGCGCCTTCGCGCGGCAGCGGCAGCAGCGACGGCTCGTCGCGCGGATCCTCCGGCGCGTCGGGCACGCGCGGCCGCGCGCCCGGCGACGAGGCGGATGCGCGTCCTGTGATTCGCTACTACCGCGGCGCGCAGCGCGACGCGCTGGCCGACCGCAACCCGTCGGCCTCGACTCCCGCCGAAGAGCCAGGCGCCGCCGCCCAGAGCGCGCCGGCAGGCGCGGCCGAGGGCACGCGCAATGCGCGTGCTCCTCAGGGCTTCCCTCGCGCGGCCACCCCCGACGACTCGCGCGAGCGAGGTGCCGTCTCGCGCGAATCGGGCGACAAGAGCGACGCGCGGACACCGGCGTCCAATCCGACGGAAGGCGTGCGGCGCTTCTTCGGCGAGTTGGGCGGCCAGCGCGGCAACGACGCTGCGGATGTCCGGCGCGGCTTGACGCGCCAGCCGGCGGCGACGGCTCCCCGCGCCACGGAGCGTCCACCTGCTGCTACTGCGCCGCGTCGCGAAACCGCGGAACGCCCACCCACCGCGCCTCGACGAGAGACCACCGAGCGCACTCCGGCCGCGCCTCGACGAGAGTCGGCCGAGCGAGCGCCCACCGCCCCGAGACGCGAGTCGACGGGAAGCTCGAACCCCGCACCGCCGCGGCGCGAGAGCGCGGAGCGGCCCCCGACGGCTCCGCGCCGAGAGTCGACCGCGGGTCGGCAGTCCTCGTCCTCGACGAATCGAAGGGAATACGAGCGCTTCACGCCGGCTCCTCGATCCGAGCCGCGGGTCGCGCCGCGCGAGGAGCGTGCGCCCGCACGCGTCGCCCCCCGGGGCAGCGAGCCGCGCCGCGAGTCGCCGCCGACGATCCGTCAGTCTTCGCCCACACGGCGCGAGTCGCCACCGACAATCCGCCAGTCTTCGCCCCCGCGGCGCGAGGCTCCGTCGCGTCCGTCGGTCTCGTCGCGCGATTCCGCTCCGCGCTCGTCGTCGTCGGCACCGTCACGCAGCAGCGGCTCGTCGCGAGGGAGCAGCGGCGGTGGCAACGCGGGGCGCTCGCGCGGACGCTGACCCCGCGCCGCGCGCACCGGACGATCGGCGGAATCAGTTCGCCGGGACCGAGAAAACGGCGAAGCCACCCACCGCGCGCCGATAAACCTCGCGGTTGATTCTCCCTGCCGGACAAGGCTGCCGGGTCGCCGCCTCGAGGCGATCGGTTCGTTCACGATCGAGCACGAAGCGCGCACCGCGCCCGTGGAGACACGCCCGTTCGACGAGCAGAGGCGCGCGTGCCGCCGAGCGCGGGTCGTATCCGAGGCGTGCAACGCGCCGCAAGGCCTCCGCGTCGGCGGAGCGCTCGAGTTCGCGTCCCCAACCCACCTTGAGCGTCCACGAGAGCGCCTCGGCCAGGGCGTCCGGCCGGCCCGGCAGGACGCGCGCGAGCCAGCTCGCGGACGCGCGCGCTGCCGCCTGCGCGAATCTCTTCTCGAACCAGCCGCGCTCGAGCAGCCACGCTTCGCGGGCGAGGACGAAGGCGAGCTGCGCCTCGTCCTCGAGGCTGGCGAGTAGCCCCAGGCTGAGCACGAGGGACCCCGCCGGCAGCCCCGTCAGCAGCGGTTCGCCGGCGTCGAGCAGGGTGAGCGAAGCTCGCGCCGGAACGCCGACGTCGCGGCAGACAGCGCGCACGTACCCCGAGAGCGAATCGCGCGGCGCGGCGCCGTGCTGCGTCCGCGCGATGGCGACGACCTTCGCGTCGAGTTCATCGAGCCCCAGCGACGGCGCTACTCCCGCGACGAGGTCCTTCTCGCCGGGGGAGAAGAACGTCCCGCTCTCGGAGTCGAGTTCGAGAGGACGGTAGGCGTCGTCGAGGATGGCGCCGCAGGCGCGGCACACCAGCGGAGCCCCGCTCGCCTCGAGGCCGCTCGGCCACAGATCGCGCCCCGCGCACGAAGCGCACTCGCGGCGGCGGCGTTCCTGGACCGCCGTGTCCTTTCGCGAGAGCCAGCTTCGAAGCGCCATCGAGAGTCCTCGTCGAGACGAGAAGGAACAGCCGCGAAGCAAACCGGCGGCTCGCGTTTCTCGCCGTCCCACGGGCGAATCTATGCTGGCGTGCCCGTGAGCGCGAGTCAGGGCGGCGGAACGTCGCCGCGTAGCGTGTTTCGCTTGACGGCCGTGTCGGACCGCGCCTAGAGTCTCGGTTTTGTCGCCGGACCCTTCCCGCGGCAACGCTCTCCCGCTGGCCCCGCGCCGCGCGCGGGGGACTGGCTCAGGCCGTTTCGGATCGACTCGGCGGCACGGACTGCCCTCTCCGGCAGCCGTACTCGCGAGTGCTGCGACGAGGCTGGGCCACCGTACCCTCGCTGACCGTCTTTCGCGGTGGAGACCGAACTGCCGCGGCTCCGGCGTGCGGAGCGTCGAATGAAGGTCTATCCCACCGAGAAGATCCGTAACGTGGCGTTCGTGGGTCACGGGGACGCCGGCAAGACGTCCCTCGTATCGTCGTTGCTCTTCGCCGCCGGCTCGACCGACAAGCTCGGCGCCGTCGACCAGGGCACGACGCTCACCGACTTCGACCCGGAGGAGATCGAGCGCAAGGTGAGCATGTCGACGGCGGTCGCATTCGCCGAGTGGCACGACCACAAGCTCAATCTCATCGACGCGCCGGGTTATACGAACTTCATCGGCGAAGCGGCCGCGGCGCTGCGCGCCGCCGACATCGCGGCGATCGTGATCCACGGCGTCGACGGCATCGGCGTGCAGACCGAGAAGATGTGGGTCGACGCCGAGAAGCTCGGCATGCCGGTGATGTTCGTCGTCACGCAGCTCGACCGCGAGCGCGCGGATTTCGACAAGATCGTCGCCGCGCTGCACGAGCGCTACGGGCGCACGGTGATGCCGGTCACGCTGCCGATCGGCACCGAGAGCCAGTTCAAGGGCATCGTCTCGCTGATCTCGATGAAGGCGTACCAGCCGAAGGCGGGCACGCAGTTCACCGAAGAGACGGACATCCCCGCCGACATGGCGGACTTGGCCCAGGAGGCTCACGAAGCGCTGCTCGAGATGGTCACCGAGAGCGACGACGATCTCATGGCGACCTTCATGGAGGAGGGGACGATCAGCGACAAGCAGTTCCACGACGGCCTGCGCGCCGCGATGGTCGCGCGCGCGGTGTTCCCGGTCTTCGCCGTTTCCGCGACGCAGATGGTCGGCGCGCGGCGCGTTCTCGACGCGATCGTCGAGTTCGGGCCCTCCCCGGGCGATCGCCCGCCCGTCACCGTGACCCTCGAGGACGGTACAACACAGGAGCGCCGCTGCGAAGACTCCGGTCCCCTGACGCTGCAGGTCTTCAAGACCTTCATCGATCCCTTCGCGGGGCAGATCTCGCTCTTCAAGATCTACTCGGGACGTGTCACCGCGGATCAGAGCGCGTGGAACGCCTCGACGGGAACGGGCGAGAAGCTTTCCGGCCTCTCGTGCCCGCACGGCAAGGCCGGCGATAAAATCTCCGACCTGCACGCCGGCGATCTCGGCTTCGTCACCAAGCTCAAGAACACGCGAACCGGCGACACGATCGTCGCCGACAAGGGACAGCAGGCGCTCCTACCGCCGATCCCATTCCCGAAGTCGGTGATTTCGTACGCTGTCCACGCCGGAGCCGACGACGACAAGGTCGCCGCCGCGCTGC
Source organism: uncultured Acidobacteriota bacterium (assembly GCA_964586535.1). Classification (GTDB taxonomy): domain Bacteria; phylum Acidobacteriota; class Polarisedimenticolia; order J045; family J045; genus CAZPJJ01. The sequence goes on from CAZPJJ010000127.1 coordinate 6,144, forward strand.
AGAAGCTCGCCGTCGAGGACCCGACGCTCACCCTCGACCGCGACCGCCGCTCGCACGAGTTGATGCTCGGCGGCCTGGGGATCGACCATCTGCGCAGCGTCATGGACAAGATGAAGCGGCGCTACAACTGCACGGCGCAGCTCCAGAAGCCGAAGATCCCCTACCTCGAAACGATCACCAAGAAGGCGTCCTCTTCGTACCGCCACAAGAAGCAGACCGGCGGCGCGGGGCAGTTCGCCGAGGTGCACATGCGCATCGAGCCGCTCCCTCGCGGCAGTGGCTTCATCTACGACTCCGAGATCGTCGGCGGCGCGATCTCGCGCAACTTCTGGCCCTCGATCGAGAAGGGCGTGAAGCAGATGCTCGAGAACGGCGTGATCGCGGGCTTCCCGCTCGTCGACGTACGGGCCGTGATCTTCGACGGCAAGGAGCATCCGGTCGACTCGAAGGACGTCGCGTTCCAGGTCGCGGGGCGGCAAGTCTTCAAGAAATGCGTCGCCGAGGCCGGAGCGGTCGTGCTCGAACCAATCATGAACATCACGGTTTCGTGCCCCGACGAGTGCATGGGGGACATCCTCGGCGATCTGTCGCGGCGTCGCGGCAAGGTGCAGGGCTCCGACACCGCCACGGGGCGCTCGATCGTGAAAGCGCTCGTGCCGATGGCCGAAGTGCTCGAATACGCATCGACGCTGAAGTCGCTCACCGCCGATCGCGGCTCTTACGACATGGAACTCGACCACTACGAGCGTGTCCCGCCCGAGATCCAAGCGGCCTTGGCGGCGGCGCACCACCCCGACGAGAGCGAGGACTGATCCCATGGAAGAGCCGAGCGCGGTGCTCATCCGCGACCTCCGTGGCCTCGATGGTCAGGAGGTCGCGGTGCGCGGTTGGGTGACACGCTCGCGCCGCAAAGGGAAGATCGCATTCCTCGTGCTGCGCGACGGTTCCGGAGTCTGCCAGGCCGTGGCCTCGTCGAACGATGTCGACGAGGCCACATTCGCGCTCATGGATACGATCGACCAGGAGACGTCGGTCGTCGTGACGGGCGTGGTCCGCAAGGATGATCGCGCGCCCGGCGGCGCCGAGCTCGGCCTGCGCACGCTGTGCGTCGTCGGCAAGTCGGGCGAGTACCCGATCACGCCCAAAGAACACGGAACGGAGTTCCTGCTCGACCATCGCCACCTGTACATGCGCCACCGCGCACCGTGGGCGATCCTGCGGGTACGTCACGAAGTCGAGCAGGCCTGCCGCGACTTCATGTACGACAACGACTTCATTCTCATCGACTCGCCGATCCTCACGCCCGCCGCCTGCGAGGGCACGAGCACGCTCTTCGAGACGGACTACTTCGGCGATCCGGCTTTCCTCTCGCAGTCGGGCCAGCTCTACCTCGAGCCCGCGTGCATGGCGCACGGCAAGGTCTACTGTTTCGGGCCGACCTTTCGCGCCGAAAAGTCGAAGACGCGCCGGCATCTCACCGAGTTCTGGATGATCGAGCCTGAGATCGCCTGGGCCGGTCTCGAAGACGTGATGAACCTCGCCGAGCGCTTCGTTTCTTACATCGTCGGCCGCGTGCTCGATCGGCGCCGTGAGGAGCTCGCCGTCCTCGAGCGCGATCTGTCCAAGATCGAGAACATCCAGGTTCCCTTCCCGCGCATCTCGTACGACGAGGCTTCCGAGATCCTGATGCGCCCCGAGAGCGTCGCGAAAGCCGAATCGCAGGGTGCGCCGCCCTTCGTGCCCGGCAGCGACCTCGGCGCCACCGACGAAACCATCCTCGGCGAACCCTACGATCGCCCCGTGATGATTCATCGCTATCCGACGCACGTGAAGGCGTTCTACATGGAGCCCGATCCGCAAGATGCGTCCAAGGCGCTCTGCGTCGACGTCATCGCACCCGAGGGCTATGGCGAGATCATCGGCGGCAGCGTGCGCATCCACGACCCCGAGCTTCTCGAGCGCCGGATCCGCGAGCACGACCTGCCCATGGAAGCCTTCCGCTGGTACATGGAGATCCGCCGCTTCGGCACCGTCCCGCACGCCGGCTTCGGCATGGGCATCGAACGCGTCGTCGCCTGGATTTGCGGCGTCCACCACCTCCGCGAGGTCATCCCCTACCCCCGCACCATCCAGCGCCTCTACCCCTGACCTCGGAGACATTGGGGGACAGTCGACTTAGAGGGACAGGCACCCTAAGTCGCCTGTCCCTCTAAGTCGACTGTCCCCACTGGTAGGGTGGTTGGAGCACGGGGGCGTCCGCTCAATTCGCGTTCATCGACTCTCGGACGGCCTTCACCTTGGCTTCGATCTCCTCGAGGTCCTGTACGAGACGTTCTCTCGCTGACTGAGCGCGGCGAACGAGGGACGCCTGGGCCTCGGACATGCCGTTGATGATCACGCCGATGAAGAGATTCAGCATGATCATCGTGCCGAAGAGCACGAAGCTCACGAAGTAGAGCGCCCCGACGATCGGCGCCGCGCTCGGCTGGACGGGCAGCGATGTCGTGTTCACGTAGGGGTAGACGTCCGAACCGTACATCTGGACGTACATCACGTCCGTCCAGTCCTCGAGCGTGATGACCTGAAAGAGCGTCAAGAGCGCCGTCGGCAGGTCGCGGAAGTGCACGGGATCGTTGTCCCGCCAAAGGAAGACGCCGAGCACTCCGTAGACGTAGAAGTGCAGCCCCAGCAGGAGGGCAACGTAGACCATCGAAGGCGCGCTTTTCAGCAGAGCGGTCACGAGAAGCTGCAGCCGAGGTACGGTCGAGATCAGCCGCAGCGTCCGCAGGACTCGCGCGAGCCTGAGCACCGCAGCGTACTGCGCGTGCATCGGCAGGAGGCAGACGACGACGATCGCGAAGTCGAAGACATTCCACGGATCTTGGAAGTACCTCCCGAATCGCCGCCCATGGCTCGCCATCTTGAGCAACGCCTCGACGGCGAATGCGAGGACGACGAGACGGTCGATCGCATGCAGGACTCCGCCCCATCGATCCATGATCGACCGCGACGTCTCGAGGCCGACCACGACGGCGCCCAACACGATCAATCCGAGGATCGTGTGCTCGAACCATCGCGAGCGGACGATCCGCCCGCAGACCTCCACGAAGCCACTTTTCATGCGCCAACCCTCGTCGTCCGGAGCCGCTCACGGATTTCCGTATTTCGAAGATGAGCGCTGATTCTGCGATTTTCTCCAATTCCCGCAAACTACCGCCGCTGCCCCTGAGTCTGTCGCTATGACGGGCATAGTGCTTTTCTATTGGAAGGATCGGGAGATCGGCCGCTCAATAGGGGTCCGCGTTGCAGCAGGACGGTCGCGGACGTCGAGGAGCGAGGCCATGAGGATGTCGTTCCGTGTCGCGCGCGTTCTCGGCATAGACATCAAGGTGCACGCGACTTTCGCCATCGTGATCGCGCTCGGCGCGATTCAGGGCGGTACGCTCGGCGGGCCGGTGGGTGCTCTCGCCGGTATTGTCCTTGTGCTCGCGCTTTTCGCGTGTGTGACGCTCCACGAACTCGGCCACGCCCTCGCCGCCAAACGCTACGGCATCCCGACGCGCGAAATCGTCCTCTGGCCGCTCGGCGGCGTGGCGCTCCTTTCGCGCGCGCCGTCCCGGCCGCTCCACGAACTGGTCGTCGCCCTCGCAGGCCCGGCCGTCAACGTCCTCATCGCGATCGCCCTCGTCGCCGCGGGCCTCGTCACCGGGATCCTCCCGCTCGATCCCGCCGCCCTGCTCGAGATGAGCGCCGCGCCGTCGGGTCTCGCCGGGTTCGTGATCTGGCTGATCGGCGCGAACGTCGCGCTCGTGGTCTTCAACATGCTTCCTGCGCTGCCGATGGACGGCGGCCGCGTGCTTCGCGCCGGGCTCGCGATGGCCCTCGGCCACGAGCGCGCCACCGGCATCGCCGCGCGCATCGGGCAGGTCGTCGCCGCCGGCATGACGGGCCTCGGCCTCTGGCAGGGCCACATCCTGCTCGCCCTCATCGGC
>CAZPJJ010000128.1:0-10044 GCA_964586535.1 uncultured Acidobacteriota bacterium
CCGGGAAACGGGGCGGCTTCTGGGGAGCGCCGTCCGCCGGTCACTCCGAGCGCGGGTCGCCGTCGTCCGACGGGGACGTGGGTCCGTCGTAGTCGGCGACCGCGGCTGCATGGACTGTCGAAGAGTCCCCGGAACTCGCCGGGGCGGGCAATCCCGCGAGAACGACCGTCACGTTGTCCTCGCCTCCAGCGTGGTTCGCGGCCTCGACGAGCTGATGGCAGGCGGCGGGGAGGTCGTGGCCGTTTTGCCGGACGATCGCGAGGATCTCGTCGTCGTCGAGCATAGTGTTGAGGCCGTCGGAGCAGAGCAAGACGACGTCGCCTGGTTGCATCGAGCCCTGAGCAATATCGGGACTGACGCGGGATCCGCTGCCGAGCGCCCTCGTGACGACGTTCCGGCGCGGATCGCGGGCCGCTTCCTCGCGCGAGAGCATGCCGAGGCGGACGAGCTCGTTGACGAACGAGTGGTCGGTCGTGAGCTGGATGATCTCGTCGTTCCGGATCAGATATGCGCGGGAGTCGCCGACATGCGCGATCCAGAATTGCTCGTTGCTGGCAAGCAGGATGACGAGGGTCGTCCCCATCCCGAGATACTCGGGTTGGCTGCGGATCCGCTCGGCGATGCGGTCGTTCGAGCGCTCCACGGCGCGGCGCAACAACTCGGGCACCGACTCCGGGCTGAGGCTCTCGTCGTCGAAGACCTCGCGGACGGCGTCGATCGCGATCCGAGAGGCGACCTCGCCGGCCGCGTGACCACCCATGCCGTCCGCGACGGCGAAGAGCCCATGAGCCGTCATCACGAGGTGGGAGTCCTCGTTGTGCGCGCGGACGAGGCCCTTGTCGGTCATCGCTCCGACGAGAAGATTCATGTCGAGGATCCAGTCACCGGGCGGTCCGTTCCGAGGGGGGTTCGTTGTCCCTCGACGTCGCGAGGTTCGCGCAGAGTCTGATCGAGATGTCGAGCCGGCGCATTATCGGGTTCCCTGCGCAAGACTTCGAGGAGTGCCGCGCGAGCGGCGTTGCGGTCGCCCCATTCGTGTCGCGCGTACGCGAGGTTGAGCCAGGCGACGATGTAGTCCGGGTTGATTGCCACGGAGCGCTGGAAGGACTCGCAGGCCTGATCGAGTTCACCACCCTCGGCAAGCGCGACTCCGAGGTAGTTGTGCGCGTCCGCGAAGCGAGGGCAGAGCGACGTCGCGATGCGCAGGGCGTTCGCTGCGTCGTCCCATTTTTCGTGGCGCAGGAAATTCATGCCCCGCTCGAAGTGCGCGCGGAACTCGGAGAGGCGAGCGCCGAACGCGTCGCGGTAGATGTCCGCGGCTTCCTCGGCGCGCCCGCGTGAGACCGCGAGCTCGGCGCTCTCGAGCTTCGTCAGTGTGACGGCCTCGCGGGCGCGCACGGCCGCGCGAAAGGCCTCTTTGGCGTCCGCAGCGTTGCCGAGCGCGAGAAGCGCGTGTCCGAGCCCCAGCCAAGCATCGACGAAGTGCGGGTTGATATCGACGGCAGCCTGGAAATGCGTGACGGCTTCCGCCATGCGGCCCGTCTCGGCGAGCGTCCGCGCGAGCTTTCCGTGGACGTCGGGGTACGAAGGCATCACCGAGAGCGCGCGCTGATACTCGGCGATCGCCAGATCGAGTTCCCCCGATTCGATGTAGCGTCGAGCCGCGCCGATGTGGGTCTGGACGAGGAAGTACACCGCCGAGCGCCGGTCGGGTGCGCTGAGGTCCGCGTCCTCGAGAGCGCGGTTGAAGAACTCCTCGGCAGGGCCGTGCTCACCACGATAAAAGTGGAAGATGCCCGCCTTGAGGTGGTAGTTCTCGATGTGCTGCCGAACCGATTTCAGAACACGCATTGAGTCGCTCACCGGACGGCCGCACCGTCGGCCGCCATACGATAACGCAATTCGCGCCGGTCCATGCGACCGGGCGTGCCGGTCGCGATGGATCAGGACTTCCGGCCCAGTCGGACGCGCCGGCGCTGCTGCATGATTTCTATGAGCTTCTTCGACTGACGGCGGATCGCCTCGCCGACGTTCCGGTTCTTGACCAAGAGTTTCAGGTCGAGTTCACGCAGCGTCGCCACGAGGGGCAGTGCCACCTCGGATGGGCAGCGCGGATTGCGGACCAAGTTGTGGCGGATCGCGTAGATCTGCCCGTATTCGCGATGCCGCGCGACCAGCCGCAGGACCTCGTCGTTGACGTTGCGCGAATTCGAGACCGCGGCAGCCTCGGTCTCGGAGAACTTCGGGTTCTTGACGACCGAGGTGGAGACGATCCTGTTGGTATCGCGAATGAGGACCGAGCGTTCCTCGCGAGTACCGAAGAGCGCCAGTTTCAGCTTCTGGCCGACCTTCATCGCCGCGATGCGCGCGATCAGTCCGCGGTCGTCGCCGTCGTCGAGACCGCCCAGGAGTTCGCTACGCTCGGTGAGTTGGCCGATGTCGATGTCGAGTTCGGGCAGCAGAGCCTCGAGTTCGGCGTCGATGCCCAGCGAGGCCAGGAACGGATCTCTGGCGAGGGGGATGTCGAGCAGGTCCTCGACTGCGGACGAATCCTCGGGTTCCTCCGGGCGGATCTTCTCGATCTCGTCGAGAAAGTCGAGCAGCCTGGCCTGAGTCTCGCGGCGTAGCGCGGCGTTGTCGCGGAGGATGATCCCGAGTTCGGGATCCCGCGCGAGGAGCCGCTGGTTCTGGGCCAGGGCATCGAGGACGCCGGGAAGCGAGCACGACGCCAACGGATGAAGCAAGCGCGGATCGACGCGCGCGCTCTCGGCGACCTTGCACGCCGCCTCGGGCCAGCGCGCGTAGCTGAGCGCGATCCAGACGAGGACGTCCGGATCGGTCTCCTCGTCGCCGGCCACGGCGACTGCGTCGGCGGGCTCGACGGCCGCGAGCGACGTCTCCGCGGCGGCGCGGATCTCGTCGTCGCCATCCTCCAAGAGAAGGATCTGCAAGCGGAGCAGTTCGGCGCGTTCGAGAGGGAGGGCACCGCGGGCCGCGGCCATGCGGGCGTTTCGCGGAGCGCTTCCACCGCGGATCGAAGCGACGATGCGAGCTCCGAGATCCTCCGTCGTGGTCGTCACGAGTAGGATCTCTCCACGCGTGAAGACGGCAGGATCTCGGCGAGGCCGCGCGCCTGGTTCCAGAGGAAATACGCGGCCGCGGTCACCGCGACGAGCCCGATGATGATCGCGAGGGTGAGGAGGATCGCGCGCTGCTTCTGCCGCTTGCGGGCCGATTCCTCGTGCAGGTCCGAGTAGGCGTCGCGGACGGGATCGTCGATCGCGGGCCGCGGACGGGACGGGTCTTTCTCGGCTTCGTCCTCTTGGCGCTTCAGCTCGTAGAGGTAGGCGTCGATCATCTGCGACGGATCGAGGCCGACGTAGCGAGCATAGGCCTTGATGAACCCGCGCGTGAACGCCCCGGCGGGCAGGAACGTGAAGTCGTTGCGTTCGAGCGCCTCGAGATAGCGGATGTTGATCTTGGTCGCTTCGTTGACTTCGCGGAGCGTGATCTTCCTCAGCTCGCGCTCGCGGCGCAAGAGCTGACCGAATGAAACATCGTCTCGATCATCGTTACCCGCGTCGTCGATCACGGCAGCGGCATCATACGAATCGCGCGAGCTGGGCGTCAAACTCGAAGCGGGCTCTTCGCCGGGTTCCATCAGCCGCAAACCACCGTCGCGCGCGCCGCGTGCGGCACGCTCCGCGGCGGCCATGCGCCGTTCGTACCGGGATCGCCGGGTCATGACGTCTCCTCGCGACCGGCGCCGAGCTCCGCCCGTCGAGCGCGGCAGAGTGCCGCTTCGCGCGTCGACAGACGCGGGTTCGACAGCAATGCCCCAAGAACACGGTCGTCTCGCGTCTCCGCCAGCGCCGCCCGGGTCCGCGGCTCCGCGATGCGAGCGAGCGCGACGCGCTCTCCCCTGGTCAGCGCAGGCACGCGGTCCGCCAGGACGCCGTCCAAGGCGCCCCGCAGGCTCTCGGGAGAGCGCGCGTTGCGCGCTGCTTCGGCCACGGGTCGCCACGGCGCCTCTCGAGCCCGCCCGACAGCGTCTTCGACCCGGACCGAGGTCCCGGAACGACGCGGCGGCGCCGCGCCCGTCGCGGCGCGAGCGACTCGAGGCGATTCCGCTGGCATGGCGATCCCACTCTCCACGGAGAGCGACGACACTGGGCGTCCTGCCCGGGGTCCTGTCTCTCGATGTCCAATATAGGAAGGAAGATGGCGTCGCTTCAATGCTGAATTCGCGGGGATTTGCGCCATTCGTGGGCGGAGTCCCGCACTCTCAGTGCGTCGTCGCCCGGGAAGCACCGCCATCGGCCAGGCTCCAGACGCCCGCGACGAGCGCTTCCGCCACGGCCTCGTTCGTGTCCGGACGCAGGACGGCTCGCATGAGATCGCCCCGGAAGCCGCGCGTCGGGGGCAAGGGCGCCGCGGAGAGTGGAAGCGCATCGATCCCGATGCCGAACCCCTCCGCGAGGACGATCGATGCCTCGGCAGCCGTCCAGCCCTCGATTTGGAAGCCGATGACGCCGATCGACGACGCGGCATCGGTCACGGGCCAGACGCGGACCTTCGGGCGCCGCGAGAGGGCGGCGCGGGTCCACGTGTCCAACACCCGCAACGACTCGGGCGCGATGACCGGGGGCTCCGGCGGGAGGCCGGGCTCGAGGTCGCTGGGTGTTCCGTTGCCGAGCACTGCCAGGCCCCAGGTGTCGGGTAGCTCGTCGTCCCAGCGGTCGAGCGCGCCGAAAGCGGCGACGGGACGGACCGAGTCAAGTTCGTCGAGAACCGCCCACGGCGCGAGCGAGACATCGATGGCGAGAGATGCTCCGGTCGAACGGCAGAGGTCGCCGATGATCGCGAGGGGTGTCGAGCATCCACCCGCGTTGATGGCACCCGAGATCACGAGCGCGGGTAGGCCGAGAGCCGCGGAGTCCCGCAGGGCGAAACCGAGGGAATCGAGCGCGGGATCGCCGTGCGCGTCGGCAGGAACGAGTACGAGCCGGTCCTCGCTTCCCGCGAGGACTCGCGACGCTGCATCCACCAGTCTCCGCGATTCGCCACCCGAGACGACGATCGTGCGCGGGACCTGGGGGGAGGGCAGCGAGCCGCGAAGTGACCGCAGCACGCCGTGCACGCCGTCGAGCAGCAGCGGGGCGGGCGCATCGGTCGCTTCGCAGAGAAACGCGAGCCGCGCCAGAACCGGACCGCGACGGTTCTCCTCGTCGATGTGGCAGCCTTCCTGCCAGCTTCCGTCCAGCTTCACCATCGGCAACCTCGGATCCGACGATTCGGCCGCCGATGGCGAAACTGAAGGTGAGCGATTACTCCGCTCCGAGAATCGACGGGATTCGCTGGGCCGCACCCGTGCGGATGTCCTCGGAGATCGTCTTCGGGCCCAACCAGGAGAGCAGCAGGGCGCGGCCGACCTCGGCGGAATTCACCGAGCCGATCTCGCGTCCGTCCCGCAGAACGACCACTTTCCCGTCGGGACGCACGAGGATCGCGGCCTCGCTTCCCTCCGCGAGAGGCTCCGTCCAGAGCGCGGCGAACTCCTTGCGGACCGGGTCGGTCGCCGCCACCGCCAAGTTGAGCGAGTCGAGCAGGGCCTCCTGCATCGCCTCGGCATCGACGTCGCGGACGAAGCGCATGACGCAAAGACGGTCGCCCTGAAGATCCACGAGCGCCGAGTAGAACGATGGGTCAGCCGCGAGCGCGTCGGCGTTCTTGCCCTTCCATGCCGCGAGTCCATCGCGGGCTGCCGCGGGATCGACGTAGAGACCGAATGCATAGACCTTGAAGACCATCGCCTTCTTGCGGAGACCGACTCCCGAGAGTTCGAGGTCGGCACCTTCGGTGGGATGCTGGCGAAGGATGGGGAAGGCGACGCCGGTCGATTTTTCGGTGAGCGTTCCCTCGGCCGCCAGGAGGGGCGCGGCCATGAGGGCCATGGTCAGAAGGGCGAGGGCCGAGAAGCGGAATGGGCGGGAGCCTGCCATGCGTGCCTCCTTCGCGGTCGCGCCGCGCAAGGCGCGGCGGCGGCGAGCGCGGCTATTCTATGCGGCCACGCGCCGCCTCGAGGCGCGCCGTGCGAGCAATCGACGTCGAGGCCGCCGTCCCGGGGACGGCGCAGGAACTAAGCCGCGGGACGGCCGGGCGGCGAAACTCGCTGCCGAGGACGGCCGTGGCGCGAGAAGGAGAGCACGAGATGGGACTGTGGACCGCAAAGCAGGTCTGGGCAGCCATGCCGAAGGAAGTCCGCGTCAAGGCGGCGCTGGCGCTCTGGGAGGACGAACGACTCGAACGGGATGAACGCCAGCAGGCACTCTCGTCCTGGCTCGCGGCGCGCGGCCTGCGCGGGTCGTTCCTCGAGAAGATGCCCCGTCCTCGCCGCGCCGAGCTCATGGCGCAGGGAGCTCTGACACCCGACACGGCCTATCAGGTCCTCCTCTCCTATCACTTTGCTCACCAGGCGCAGCTCTTGGGGAAGTTCCTCGACGCGCTCGGCATCGAGCACGAGAAGGGCCTGATCGCTCACGAGATCGAGCCCGTCGAGCCCGAGAAACTGGCCCAGGCCGTCGAGGCGATTCGTGCCGAGTTTCCCGCCCGAGACGTGGAGATCTATCTGCGCACGCTGACCGCGACCGATCCCGTCACCTGGAAAGCGGTCGGCGACGTCGTTGGCGACCCGGCTTGACCCATCGGCAGAAAATTGCAGGAAACCCTTCGGCCTCGAGCGTCGTTGTAGGGGGCATCGAGCCGGCCGGCCGAAGGGCGACCTAACGCGCGCCGGAGCCCGGCGGTCGGGAAATGGAGAGTTGGGATGTCGGAGCCGCAAGCCTTATTGATCGTTCTGCTGGGCGCGGTGGCGGGGATGATCCTCCTTGCCGGTGCACTTCTTCGCCTCTTCTCTTGATCCTCTCGCTCGAGGGCTAACCGAGATTGCGCGCCGCGCAGTAGTCCGCGATGCGCCCGAAAGCCTCGCGCAGGATGTTCTCGGGGGGCAAGAAAACGATGCGCACGTGGTGCGTGCCGGGCTTCTGACCGAACCCGCTGCCGTGCACGACGACGACGCCCGTCTCCATGATCAGTCCCTTCACGAAGATCAGGTCGTCGACGTCGAGGGCCAAGCGCGGAAACGCGTAGAACGCTCCCTCGGGGGGCACGAGGCTCCAGCCGGGGATCTGGTTCACGCACTCCACCGTGACGTCCCGGCGCGCGCGGAGCTTGGCGTTGCAAGCCCGAACGTGGTCTTTCGGGCCTTCGAGTGCGGGCTTGATCGCGTGCTGGACGGGATGGCTCGCGCAGAGGCGCGCCCGGGCCAACCTGCCCATGGCGTCCACGAGCGGTGCCACGACATGCTCGGGGCCGCTGAGGATCGACCACCCGATGCGCAATCCGGGGCCGAGCCACACCTTGGAGAGTCCTCCGAAGGTGGCGACGGGCACGTCGTCCCGAAGCGACGCCGTCGAGACGAAGGGCATCTGCTCGTCGAGGATCATCTGGTCGTAGATCTCGTCCGAGAGCACGAGAAGCCGGTGCCGGGCCGCGACGTCGAGCAACGCTTCGAGCGTGGCCCTGCTCGAGACCGAGCCGGTGGGGTTGTTCGGGTTGATCACGACGATCGCGCGGCAGCGAGCGTCGATGAGCGGCTCGATGGCTTCGGGATGCGGTTGCCAGCCGCGCTCCTCGTCGAGGTCGTAGGGGACGGCCCGTGCGCCGAGCTTGGCGAGGATCGCCTCGTAGAGCGGGTATCCGGGCCGGGGGATGAGCACCGCATCGCCCGGATCGAGAAGCGCGGTGAGCAGGATCTCGATCGGCTCCGACGCACCGTGGCCGATGAGCACGTCACGCACGCCGCGGATTCCCTTGCGCTCGAGGGCGTCCTTGCGAATTGCCTCCAAGGCTTCGGGTAATCCCTCCGAGGGGCTGTACGACGTGCGATTGTCGCGGATCGCCTGAACGATCGCGTCGGCGACGTGCTCCGGAGTCCGGAAGTCGAACTGGCACGGATCCCCGATGTTCAAGAAGAGGAGTTGCTTTCCGGCGCGCGCGGCTTCACGTGCCGTGAGCACGACATCGCGAACGGCGTAGGTCACGCCCTCCACTCGGCGCGCGGTGTGAAGCGGGGCATACGAGGTCTGCATCGATCGCTCCCGGTGAAGGGGTCCGGCCGCCGTCGAAGCGGCCGGACCCCCCACTCACTTTCAGATTTCGTCCGCGGCGAGGAAGGGATAGCCGAAGTGGCGCGCGGGGACGAAGGTCTCTTTGATCGCGCGCGGCGTCACCCAGCGCAGTAGGTTGAGCGGCGAGCCCGCTTTGTCGTTCGTTCCCGACGCGCGGCTGCCGCCGAAGGGCTGCTGGCCGACGACCGCTCCCGTGGGCTTGTCATTGATATAGAAATTGCCGGCCGTGTGCCGGAGCTTCTGCATGATCGCCATGATCGCCTGGCGATCGCGCGCGAAGACCGCGCCGGTGAGCGCGTAGGGGCTGCCGGTGTCGCAGAGCTCGAGCGCGGTGTCGAGTTCGCGGTCGCCGTAGACGTAGACGCCGAGCACGGGGCCGAAGAGCTCCTCGCGCATGATGCGGTGCCGAGGATCGCTGAACTCGATCACGGTGGGTTCGATGAAGTAGCCGGTCTTCTTGTCGAAGCCGCCGCCCCAGACGAACGACGCCGCGGACGAGCGGCGCGCCGAGGCGATGGCACGGGAGAGCTTCTCGAACGAGCCCTCGTCGATGACGGCGCCCATGAAATTCGAGAAGTCCGTGACGTCGCCCATCTTGACTTCGCGGAGCTGTTCTTTCATCGCGCGCTTGACGGCGGGCCACAGCGAGCGAGGAATGAACGCGCGACTCGCGGCGGAGCACTTCTGCCCCTGGTACTCGAAGGCGCCGCGCACGAGCGCCGTCGCGACTTCGAGCGGATCGGCGGTCGCGTGCGCGAAGACGAAATCCTTGCCGCCGGTCTCGCCGACGATGCGCGGGTAGCCGCGGTAGCTCTTGATGTGCGTGCCGATCGTCGACCAGATGTCCTGGAAGACCGCGGTCGATCCGGTGAAGTGAACGCCCGCCAGGTCGGGGCTCTCGAGCAGGGCGGGGCCGAGCACCGAGCCGGGTCCGGGCAGGAAGTTGATCACGCCCGGGGGCAGGCCCGCGGCTTCGAGGATTTTGTAGGTCACATAGGCGCTGGCCGTCGCGGTGCGGGCGGGCTTCCAGATGCAGGTGTTGCCCATGATCGCGGGCGCAGTGGGAAGGTTGCCGCCGATCGACGAGAAGTTGAACGGCGTGATTGCGAAGATGAAGCCTTCGAGAGGCCGGTGCTCGAGCACGTTCCAAGTACCGGGCGCCGAAGCGGGCTGCTCTTCGTAGATGTCCTGCATGTACTGGCAATTGAAGCGCCAGAAGTCGATGAGTTCGCAGGCACTGTCGATCTCGGCCTGGTGGACGGTCTTGCTCTGGCCGAGCATCGTCGCCGCGTTGGCGTCGTCTCGGAAGGGGCCGGCGAGCAGATCGGCGGCCTTGAGGAAGATCGCGGCGCGCGACTCCCAGGGCATCCGCGACCAGGCCTGCCACGCTTCGCGCGCCGCGGCGACAGCTGCCTTTACCTCTTTCGGCGTGGCTTGGTGGCAGCGTGCGAGCACGTGCCGGTGATCGTGGGGAATGCGCTGCTCGAGCACCTTACCCGTGTAGATCTCCCGGCCGCCCACGATGCAAGGAATTTCCATGACCTCGGCTTGCATCGCGGTCAGGCGTGCGCGGATCGACGCGCGCTCCGGAGAGCCGGGGGCGTAGTTCTTGACGGGTTCGTTGACGGGGCGGGGGACACGATAGACGCCGTTCGGCATGACGAGGTTCTCCTGAGTCGAGGCTCACGCGGCCACGCGCGAACCGACTGGCGGGGAGCCGATCCATCTCCTGGTGTCGAGGACGGCGCGTGCCGCGAGGGCGCCCGCAACGCGGCCAGCTCCGGCTCGCGACGCATGGCGACGCGCGCAGCGCGTGCCGATGCGGCGGGAGGGAAGCGTGGCTGCGATCATCGCG
>CAZPJJ010000129.1:0-10021 GCA_964586535.1 uncultured Acidobacteriota bacterium
TCTCATCGCGGAAATCGCCCGCGGGGACTTCCTCGGTGACGAGAGCCTCCGGAAAGACGTCAGGGCCCGAGCCGGATGCTTCGAGAGTTCCGAGATCGGCGTACCCCGCCGAAGCCGCGAAGAACGCGCCGAAGCGGTAACCACCATGGACCATCCAGGCGGTATCGGTGTCGTCGAGATCGGTCGAGTAGGCTTCGAGTTCGTAGCCTTTGAACTTGGACTGCCCCACCGAGAGCGTCGCGAACCACGACGACGCGTCGACGGCGAAGACGGGCTGAGGTGTGCAGAGAGCGACGACCGCACAGGCGGCCAGCACGAAACGAGAGACGAACGAACGATTCATGGATCTTCCTCCTCTTCCTTCCCCTCAGGCGTGCTCTTGAAGCCTCGAGTTCGCACGTCCTACCGTAGGTGAAGCCACTCTAACCGCGTCTTTACGTGGATCCCTGGACAGCGATTAACATTTGCTTGCCCGTCACAAATTTGACAGGACCCATGGCCACTCCTAGAATCCGCGCTTGCCCGTGGGTCCACGGGCGCGGTCGAGCACTCAAGGTGACGCGGGGTGGAGCAGCCCGGTAGCTCGTTGGGCTCATAACCCAAAGGTCGGGGGTTCAAATCCCCCCCCCGCTACCAACCTTTTGCCAAGAGCCGACCGCCGACGGCGAACTCGACGACAATCCCCGAACTGGGCGCTCGAGCGGTCACCCTCCGCCCTCTCGATCAGGGGAGTTCGCGTAGGATTCCACGATTCACGGCTGCCGCTCTCGCGGTAGTCCGCCAGAGTCGAGGGCGCGCGCGGTGACGGATCGTCGGCGCGACCCGGCACGAGGCGGTCGACGTGTGTCGCCGCGGAAGGGAGAAGCCGATGTTCGATCCAGCGACGTTCCGGCTCGATGGTTCGGTGGCCCTCGTCACCGGAGGCGGCGCGGGCATCGGGCGCGCCATTGCGGAGACTTTCGCGGGCGCGGGTGCGGCGGTACTCGTCGCGGATCGCGACCTGGCGGCAGCGGAGAAGGTCGCGAGCGGCATCGTGGCGGAAGGCGGGCGCGCGCGGGCGATGAAATGCGACGTGACGCGCGAGGACGATCTCGAAGCCGCGGTCGATCGCGTCGTGGCTGACTTCGGCAAACTCACGATCCTCGTCAACAACGCGGGCGGCGGCGGTCCGAAGCCCTTCGAGATGCCGATGTCCGACATGCGATTCGCCTTCGAACTCAACGTGTTCTCGGTGTTCCGGCTCTGCCAACTCGCCGCTCCTCACATGGCCGCGGCGGGTGGCGGCGCGATCCTCAACATCACGTCGATGGCCGCCGAGAACCGCAATCGGCGGATGGCTTCGTACGCGTCCTCAAAGGCCGCCGAGAGCCATCTCACGCGGAACATTGCGTTCGACTTGGGGCCCCTGAACATCCGTGTCAACGCGATCGCGCCCGGCGCCACGCGAACGCCGGCGCTCGCGACGGTGCTCACTCCCGAGATCGAAAGCGCGATGCTCGCGCACACGCCGATTCACCGCCTCGGCGAACCGCAGGACATGGCGAACGCGGCGCTCTTTCTCTGCTCACCGGCGGCAAGCTGGATCAGTGGACAGATCCTCACGGTGTCGGGTGGCGGAGTCCAGGAATTGGACTGACTTGTCGGGAAATTCGGAACTCTGCGGGCAGGGGGTTATGTCATGAAGTCGATGAGCGGTTCGTGGAGGGCGGCCGCGGCGCTGGCTCTCGCCCTAGGGTTCTCCGTTGGTTGCTCGCTGCTCACGATCAAGACGGAGGTCGAGCCGCTCCCGCCGAACGATCTGAAGGCGAGGATCATGACGCGCGACCTCGTCACGGTCTTCGCGGACCGGGTGCAGATCGCCGCCGACGAGATCATCGCCAAGACCGACGAGAGCGACGTCCGGCGCGCGGCTCTCCGCTGGAAGATCGGCGCCATCGAGGCGGCGCGTCGTGCCGGCACGCGCCAGGATCCGCGCGAGGCGCTCGTCGATACGTGGGCCCTTTGTGTGCAGCAGCGCGATTTCCTGAAGGGCGACGCGGGTGCCGGGCTCTTCGGTTCGCAGCGCGCCCTAGCGCTCGAAGCCTCCGAGCGACTCGTCGCGGACGTGACCAAGGTCGCCGAGGCGACGATCGATCCCGACCTGCGCGCCCTCATGGCCGTGACGATCGATGACTACGCGCGTCGTCATCCGATCGCGGACCTCGAGTTCGCACGAGAGCCGGTCCTGCCGCTCTGGCTCGAGGCGGCGGCGGGACGAGGGCGGGTGAAGACCGTGGGGTCGACGCCCGAAGTGATTCAGGAGGTTTCCGGCCGCCTCGGGAGCATTGGCCAGGGTCTCTCCGACACGGTGCGCTGGCGCACGGAACTCGCACTCGCCGACCGCGAGAACGAGATCAAGGATGTGTACGACCTGCTGGAGCGCCTCGACGCGGGCCTGAAGGCCGTGATCGCGTTGGCCGAGACGAGTCCAGAACTCGCGGCGCAGGCCGCCCGCGAGCTGCAGCGCGAACTCGGCCCCTCGCTGGAGCAACTCGATCGCCGTTGGGGGCAGTCGCTCGTCACCCTCGCGGAGCAGCGCGAGGCGGTCGTGGAGGATCTCGAGCGCATTCAGACGAGCGTTGCCGAGACGCTGCGCGTCGAACGCGAGGCGCTGACGGCGGCGGTCGATCAGCAGCGTGGCGCGATCATGGAGGAGGCGGGAGTCATCGCGGCAGACGTGACCGATCGCGCCCTGGACAAGGTGCGGGCCACGCTGCGCGACGCACTCCTCCTGCTGATCGTGCTTGCGATCGTGGTGCTGGGGCTTCCCTTCGGCGCAGGCTACTTCGTCGGCCGGATGCGGGCCCGCGTCGCGGGGCGCTGATCGCAGAGAGTGCAGCGGGGCGCCGAGGCGTGGAGAAGCGTATCTTCCCGCCTCTCGCGAGGTGCCCCGATGACACGTTCGGTCAGCCAAGGATCATCTTCTCGCTGGATTACCAAATCGCTAGTTGCCGGGACGCTCTTCGTGGCGGCGCTGGCGCCCTCGCGGGCAGAGGATCCCTGCGCGGGCGTCGCCGGTTACGACGCCAGCGTCCTTACGACCGTCGAGGTCGTGAGCGGGCTCACCAGGCGGCCGCTCTACGCGACGGTCGGGCCCGATGACATCCTGCGGCTCTACGTCGTCGAGCAGGACGGTTTCGTTCGATTGCACAAGCGCGGTGACGCGCCCTCGGGGTACACGACCTTCCTCGACATCTCGAGCAAGGTGATCACCTTCGGCGGCGAGCAAGGACTCCTCGGGCTCGCCTTCGACCCGGACTACGAGACGACGGGTCATTTCTATGTCAACTACACGGAGTTCGGCGGGGCTGGTGGCCGCAGCGTCATCGCCCGCTATTCGCGCAGCGCGACGAACCCCGACGTCGCCGATCCCGCGAGCGAAACGCGCATCCTCACCGTGAGTCAACCCGAGACAAACCACAACGGCGGGCAGCTCTTCTTCGGCGCCGATGGATATCTCTATGCGTTCTTCGGCGATGGCGGAGGCGGCGGCGACGCGCACGGTACGTGCGGCAACGGGCAGAACCGCGGGACGCTCCTCGGCAAGATGCTGCGCATCGACGTGCGCAACCGACCAGGCTCGCTCGACTCCGACTGCGGCGGCGCCAGCGCGACGCACCGAGTCCCGCCCGACAATCCCTTCGTGGACGGCCCGGGCGGTACGTGCGACGAGATCTACGCGCTCGGCGTGCGCAACCCGTGGCGCAACGACATCGATCCGCTGACGGGCGATCTCTACGTTGCAGACGTCGGAGAGGGCTGCTGGGAAGAGATCAACTGGGTGCCCGGCGACGAGGCGGGTGGCCAGAACTTCGGGTGGCGGCAGATGGAAGGCGCGCATTGTCACGACAACTCGGATCCGAATTGCGATCCCGAGAACGTCCCCTGCGGCAACTCGCCCGATTGCTTCGATCCCGAGCTCACGCTGCCCATCCACGAATACTCGAGCGCCGGCGGCGGCTGCCAATCCGTGACGGGCGGCATCGTCTACCGCGGTTGCGCGATGCCCGGGCTCTCCGGCACTTACTTCTGGGGCGACTACTGCGGCGGCAACGTCGAGACATTCCGTGTCGTCGGCGGCGCCAAGACCGACGAACGCGACCTGACTTCCCAGATTCTCGATCCTCCCGACAGGCTGCGCGTCGAGCTGACGAGCTTCGGTCGCGGGGCGCGTGGCGAATTGCTCATCGTCGATCGCAGCGGAGAGATCCTCCAACTTTTTCCCGCCTTCTCCAACATGGAGGTCTCGGCTCCGGGCAGTGCCGATCAGTTTCTGCTCGGCGAGAGCGAATGGACGTGGCAGGATCTCGAGCGCGAGACCGGTCACCCCGTCGACTTCTACCGCGTTTTCCGCGGCGTCCCGAACGGCGTCCACGACTGCGTCTTCGCGACCTTCGAGACGCGCTGGCAACTCGGCGACACCGCTTTGCCCAGTGTCGGCGAGGTCTACAGCTACTTCGTCGTCGGCGTGTCGTCGGCCGGGACCGGCGGCGAAACGAGCCCCGGCGGACCGGGCGGCACGCGGCCGATCGGCTCGCGCAACTGCTTCTAGTTCCGGCCGGCCGACCCGCGGCGGAGATTGGCCGCTGCTCCGGAAACGCGGCGCTGGATCTCAGCGCGAGGGGAGTGCGAGATGCGCGACGAGCATCTCGCGCAGCCGATCGGTGGAGAGCGGCTTCGTGAGCACGCCTACCATGCCGGCCGAGAGGCACCGCGCGGCATCCTCGCTCGAGGCATGCGCGGTGAGCGCCACGATCGGTGGCGCGGACCTGCCGGGTCGGCGCTCGCGAAGGATGATCTCAGTCGCTTCGAGGCCGTCGAGAAGGGGCATCTGCAAGTCCATCAGCACGAGGTCGAAATCCTCGCGAGAACATGCTTCGACGGCTTCTCTGCCGTTGGCGACCATGAGAACGGAGACGTGCTCGCGAGCCAGCATTTTTTCGACGACTTTCTGATTGATCTCGTTGTCCTCGGCGACGAGAACGCGCCCGCGACTGAGCGCCGGTCCTGGCCCGGCCGCCGCCGCGGCGCACGGCGCGTGCCCGGTGACGCAGGGTGCCTCAGCGACGGGAAGCTCGAGTTCGATGTGGAAAGTCGAACCGACACCCTCGCTGCTGTCCGCCCAGAGGCGTCCGCCCATGCGCTCGACGAGGGCTTTCGCCGTCGCGAGTCCGAGACCCGTTCCTCCGTGGCGCCGCCGCATGTAGGACTCCGACTGCGTGAACGCGTCGAAGACCAGTTGCATCTTTGCCGGAGAGATCCCGATACCGGTGTCCTCGACGGCAATCATCAGCAGCGCCCGGTCGCCGTCGTTTCGCTCGACCTCGACCTCGACGTCGATACTTCCCTCCGTCGTGAACTTCAGCGCGTTCGCCACCAGAATCGCCACGACGTGCCGGATCCGCGAGACGTCGCCCGAGAGCCAGGCGTCGCTCGTGCGGTCGGTGTTCACGTTCAGTTCGAGATTCTTCGCCGCCGCCTGTGAGGCGAAGAGACGCGCCGCGTCCGAGATCTCCGCGCGCGGCAGGAAGGGGGCGACGACGAGTTCGACCTCGCCGCGCTCGATCGCCGCGAAGTCGAGGATGTTCTTGATGACGGAGAGCAGCGACTCCGCGGACGACTTGACGATGTGGAGCGACTCGCGCATCTCCGCCGCGTCGTTGGTCGTCAGGGCGAGTTCCGACATTCCCAGAATGCCGTTCATTGGCGTGCGGATCTCGTGGCTCATCATCGCCAGGAAGTCGCTTTTCGCGCGGCTCGCCTGCTGGGCGGCGTCTCTCGATGCGACGATCTCCGCGAACTGCTGGCTGACTCGCGCGGACATGTCGTTGAAGGACCGGGAGAGCAGGGCGAACTCGTCGCCCTGCGTCACTTCGACGCGCGTCGAGTAGTCGCCCGCCGAGATGCGTTCGGTCGCGGCCCGGAGCGTCTCGAGCGGCTTCATCGTGCGCCGGATCTGCGAGGCGCTGATCAGGAGCGCCGCCGCGAGGCAGAGGAGAACGACGAGAAAGAGCGTCGCCTTGAAAGTCGTCGCGGTGGCGAAGATTTCCACTTTGGGAGAGCTGACGAAGAACCTCCACGACGCGGCGTCGAAGCGAGCCTTCAGGAAGAGCATCCAACTCGCGGCCACGTGGTCGCCGTCTTCGCTCGCCCACTCGAGAGTTCCGGAATGGGAAACTCTGCCGTCGCGCGCCGCGGCGGAGACGAATTGCGGCTGCTCGGGGAGCGAGGCGAAGAGAAGAGCCCCATTGCCGTCGAAGACCAGGAAGTCGTCGGCTCCGACGAAGCCGCTGCCCTGCTCTGGCTGCAGCAGTTGCCGGGTGTCCAGTTCGGCGAGGAGAGTCCTGCCCTCGGGCCCCGGGACCGCGAGAAAGATCCTCCCGCCATCGCTCACCCGAAGTCTCGATCCGCGGTCGGCGCATAGCGCAAGCAGTTCGGGTGGTGGAGGCGATTCCGAGGGAAGAAGTTCCGTGACGGCTCCGTCGCTCGACGAAATGAACAGCGCCTTGTACCTGCTCCGCAGGCGTTCTGGCCAAGGCGCCCGAAACGCACCATCGGGCGCGAGGATCTCGTGCGTGGCCGCGAGCGAGATCAACTCGGCCTCTCGTTCCGTCAGGCGTTCGAAAACCGTCATCGCGGCGGTCTTCGCGGCCTGCCTGAGCTGGCTTTCCGATTGACGCTCGATCTGCCCCGTCACGAAACGGAACGATACAAACCATACCGCGACCACCGGAAGAACCGCGGCCACGATGAAGAGGACGAACATGCGGCGGGCGACGCGCGTCGAGAGAAAGCTGGATTCGATGCGCATGACGGCTGCTCCTCGATCAGAAGTCGGAGGCGCGCCCGACGAAGGCGCCGTCCGCGGCCCGGATGATGTCGTCTTGGCTGACTCTTGCGCTCAGGGGAGACTTGGAGTCCCTATCCGGGCCCATGCTGTAGAGATCGAAGGTCGAGTTGAGCGGCTTGAGCTTCTTGTCCTTGCGAGCCTTGCCCGGAAGCCCGTGACTGACGTCCCCGAAGTTCAGGTACTGATAGGGCATTCCCCAGGGATCGCGAAGATGGCCCCGCCCGATCGCTGCGAGATCGGCGGGGAGAGCGTCGTGATCCAGTTCGTAAACGGCGATCTCCTTCTCCAAGGTGCGGATCTCGGCGATCGCCCGGCCGATCTCGGTCCGGCGAATCGCGTCGTTCATGTTGACGATGGCGAGGGCTGCGAGGATCGCGATGATGGCCATCGAGACGAGAAGCTCGACGATCGTGAAGCCCGCTTCGGCGGCCGGCATTCGGGCAGGGAGTCTGCGGCGGGGCAGTGCATGGGTGCTCGGCTCGGCGCGGTGAGTGCCGGTCACGCACGTGGTCATTCGTTCCGCACTGACACGCACGGCCTTCACTCGTGCCTTCCCGAGCCGCGCGTCGTCGCGGCGATTCCGCCGAGCGCGCTCCCCGGCCGAATATCGACCCTCCTGAACCCGGGTCAAGACGCTCGCGGGAGAGACGGGGGTAGCCCCTTCGAACGGAGTGACCGGACGGCGCTCCGAGAGTCCGAGGCGAGCTTTGGCCGGGCCACTCTGGCCCGTCGGACAGAGTGGCCGGATCTCGCCGGGTTCATCCCAGCGCAGCAGGGGTGATTTCGGCTGGCACCGAACAAGCGCGGGTGCCCCGCACGGTGAATCGTGGTGGCGCGCATCTTGCGAGGCAAGAGGCGAGATGAGTATTCCTGCGGCGTCATGTCCGGACTTTGCCAATCGGCGTGCGGCCGATCTCGGTCGCACGGCGCAACGCTTGAACCGGGCACTGCTCAAACATGCGGGAGCCGACCGCTCGCTGGGTATCTCGCTTGGCGACCGATCCATGGCGATCGATCCGGAACTCGTCGCGCTGATCAACTCTCTGCGAGACCGGTGTCCCGAGATGGGCGAAGTTCTGGTGCGAGGGCTCGCCTGGCAGGTGAACGCACTGGCCGACCTCGAGGTCCGGTCCGCCCCACCGCCCAATACGGACGCTGCGGAGATCGATGCGCGCATTCTATTTTCCATCGCCGCGGGCGAGCGCATTGCCGCGGAGATCGACGCGACTCGGGACAAAGAACAAGGTTCGCTCGGCCCTCGCAGGACAAGAGTCGTCCAGGAGTTGCGCCACCGGATCGCAGGCGTTCTTCGCGACCTTCGCTCAGCCGTGCCGGACCACGTCCTCGAGAACCTCGATGCCGCGCGCGATGCCCTCGTCTCTTCACGAGGAGAGGCGACCTCTGCCGCGAACGGCGAAGCGGAGCCGGAGGAGGACGGCGTCCCCCCGGCTGCTCGAACCAGGCCGGGACGACGCCCGCGCACACGGATGCGCGCCCCGAGCCGCATCGTGAGTGCGCTCGGCGCACTTCTCGTTTGTGCGGCTCTCCTCCATGTCGCGGCGCGCTGGGACGCACTGGGTTGGGACCAACCGCGTGGCTCGTTCACGCTGAGCGACTTCACAGAGGTGCGGGGAATCATCGAACTCGAGGACTGTCCGCCGAGCGTGCTGCTCACAGCGAGGCGGGCGACTTGGGAGAGCCTCAGCGAAAGCGGGAGGTTCGATCTCCTCGAGCAGACGAAGAGGATCATCCTCCCCGAGGGATATCAGGGCATCCTGGTCTCGACCGAAGACGGCGCTGTCGTCGCGCAGTGGACGTCCCATAGCGGCTTCGAGATGTTCTGATCGCAACGCGCGAAGCGGCGGGTGAAGCAGCTCCGCACGAAGGCCCCGCCCAACACGCGTGCTCGTCGATCCATGAGCAGGGGGACGCTCGAGTCACCCACTGTCGTCGGACTCATCGGTCGCGCTCGCGCGGAGCAGATCCGGCACTCCCGGAGGACGGGAATCTCGAGGCGCGGCGCGGAGAGTCGCAACACGACACCCACGGGGCTCTGAAGCTACCTCGATCGACCGCTTCGGGGTGAGCGTCGTCGCTTCGACCGATCTCCTCCTGCGCGAGGCGCTTCCTCCGGACCGCGCCCGCTCGTCGAGAATGTGATCGCTTGAACAAAGAGCGCCGACGATGCACTCTCGCGTCCCGACGACCGACGTACCACGATCGGCGGCATGCAAGCGCGGCGCGCTACCCGCGCGGAAGTCGAAACACCTCAGAGGCGGAGGCCCCCAATGTCCGTCGCCGTCATCCTCGGCAGCGCGTTCGGAGAGGCAGTCCTGGGCGAGTTCGCCCTCGAGCCGACCGTCGTGGGCACGAGGTATGGAGCCGTCACCGTCCACGCTCTTCGCGGAGCGAGCCGCCCCGCGTACGCGCTCTTCCGGCACGGCGTGCCCCACCGCTGGCTGCCGAATCAGATCCCCTATCGGGCGCATGCCGAGGCGCTGGCGTCGCTCGGCTGCGGCGCGCTCCTCGTCACGAGTTCGGTCGGTCTGCTCGATTCCGCCTTGCGGCTCAATGTGCCGATGCTCGTGAGCGACATCGTCACGCTCGACAACCGCCTGCCCGACGGCTCCGCGTGCACGATGCACGTCACGCCTGAAGAGGGGCAGAGTCATCTCGTGCTCAGCGAAGGATTGATCTCGCGTGCGCTCAACGCGCAGGTCGCGGGGCTCGCGGCGGATCTCGGTATCGCGATCGGACCGGAGGTCGTCTTCGGCTATGTCGGTGGGCCGCGCTCGAAGACGCGCGCCGAGAATCGCATGTGGGCGGCCTTGGGCGCGCAGGTGAACTCGATGACGCTCGCCCCCGAGATCATCCTCGCCAACGAGTTGGGAATCCCCTGCGCGGGGCTCGTCATCGGACACAAGCACTCGAACCCGGCGACGGACGCGCCGGACCGCCGAACGATCGAACAATCGCTTCACGACTCGCGCCGTGTCCAGGAGACGCTGATCTGGGCATTCCTCGAGCGCGGCGAGCCCGTGGCTTTCGGCAACCACCTCTATCGCTACGGCGGGCCGCAGGCGTGAACGCCGCCGAGATCCTCGATCACCTCGCGCGGCGGCTGCCGCGTTT
>CAZPJJ010000130.1:0-9949 GCA_964586535.1 uncultured Acidobacteriota bacterium
CCGTGATCACGATTCCGAACGAGAAACTGCTGCACACCGTCGACCGTCAGACCGGCATGCAGCAGGCCTTTCAGCTCGCCGACGACGTGCTTCGTCAGGCCGTGCAAGGCATCTCGGATCTCATCCTCGACACCGGTTACATCAACCGCGACTTCGCCGACGTGCGCACCGTGATGAAGGGTATGGGGATGGCGATGATGGGCACCGGCGTCGCCGAGGGAGACAACCGCGCCGTCGCCGCCGCGCAGCAGGCGATCTCGTCGCCGCTGCTCGAGGACACGTCGATCCAGGGCGCCAAGGGCGTGATCATCAACGTCTGCGGCGGCGAAGATCTCACGCTGCACGAGGTGAACGACGCGACGTCGATCATCACCGAGGCCGCCGATCCCGACGCCGTGATCCTCTTCGGCTACGGCATCAAACCCGAACTCGCGGGACGAGCCAAGGTGACCGTGATCGCGACGGGTTTCGACCACTCCAAGCCGACGCGCAAGGAGCTGGTCTCAGAACCGCATCGCGAGGTCATCGCGCGCCCCTACACGGAGCCGGTGCGAAGCGCCGACGCGCTGAACGCCGCGGCCGCTTTCGAGACGCCGATCGTGCCCACGCGCCGGCCGGCTCCCACGACTCTGCTCGACGAGACGCTCTTCGCGGACGATGGACAAATGCCGCACGGCGACCGCGACTTCGATCGCGCGGATTACCACGTGCCCGCTTTCCTGCGGCGCGCCAACGACTGAGGACGACATCGTGACGAGATGGGGGGGGCGAGTCTGCGAGGGTTTCCCGCTCTCGTGCGCCGTCTGGGCGCCCTTGGACTCTCCCCGGTTTCTATCTTCCCCAAGGCTGGCCGGGGTTGATCACTCCTCTTCCCCCCCGCGCGGCCGCCCCCCCCGATCCCTGTCGCTCAAGAGACGATGGCGCCCGTCGCGGCAGTATCGCGCTGCATCATCACGGTGAGGTACCAGCCGAAGGGCACGATCCACGGAACCTCGACCATCGCCCGCGCCTCGGGCCGAACATCCACCTCGGCCGATGTGTGAAAGACCCCGCTGATGCGGCGAAAGATCACGAGCGGACGGTCGCCTTCGGTCATGAAGCGAAACTCGGTCATCCAGAAGTTGCTGTCGGCGCGGTACTCGTGGCCGTCTCGAAGCTGGAGCGTTCCGCCGCTCGACCATGTGTTGTTGCGGAAGACCGCCAGATCCTCATCCGAGCCCTCGCGTCGCACCGTGACCACGGGCTGCCAGAAGCCGACGCGTTTGAATGTCCAGGTGCCCTCGGCGGCGGTGGCCGTAGCGAGGGTCCCGAACGAGGAGCGAAAGACGAGCCGCGCGACGAGGTCCTCGCCCGCGCGGAGCTCGTAGTCCATCGCGAAAGCGCTCGGCTGCGACCAGACCAGCGCGCGGTCCCGGCAATCGTGAAGAGTGATCATGGTTCGGTTCTCCTCGGTACGGGACCCGTGCGCGTCAGTGCCCCGCGCTTCCCTGCCCGCGTCTCTGCCGTCTGTCGCCGAAAGTCGCCGCGAGACCGCGCGAGAGCTGCGCGCGTTCGCCATCGGTGAGGCGTGCCTCGGGATGCGCGAGCAGGTAGGCCCGCAGCGGCATCTCGCCTTCGTCGATCATCTCGGCGGCCTCGTCCCCTTCGTTGCGCTCCTGGACGCCCCACGCCGACACGTTGAAGTGCTCGCGCCCTTCCTCGACGTCGTGGACGACGAGCCACGACACGGGTGCGAGGCTCGCGTACCACGGCCATTGGGTCCGGTGCGAGTGACAGTCGGCGCAGGCGCGCGCGAAGAGCGCCTCGGTTTGCTCGTCGGCCCACGCCGGATCGCCGGTGACGGGTGGATTGGTCCGGCCGCCGCCGTAGGGCACGAGTTGCAAACCCGCGAAGAGGATGGCGAGTCCGCCGACGACGAAGAGGATTCGCTCTTGGGCCCGTGTCATGTGCCGATCGCTCCGCTCCCTTGGCCGACGCTCCCCCCTCTGGCGCGAGGTTAACCCGGTTTCTCGTCAAGCGACGGAGCCCAACGCTCTCCCTGCCGCGCGACCGGCACGGAGCGGGCCGTTTGACCGTCCGCCGCTTCGCCACCACCATGACGGCTTCGCCGCGCCGGCACAAACCCCCGAGGCCCCGCGTGAACCAGTCCTCCGGATCGCCGTCGATCCTGCGCATGGGCGCACCGCTCGTCGTGTCCTTCTGGATGCGCGCGGCGTTTTCGCTCGTCGACACGGCCTACGCGGCAACGATCGGCGACTCGGCGGTCGCGGCGATCGGCCTCACGGTGCCCTTCGAGCTGTTGATGATCGCGCTCTGGGTGGGGCTCTCGTCGGGCCTGACCGCGCGCCTCTCGCGCACGATGGGCGCGAAGGAAGGCGAGAAACTCGATCAGTACGTGCGCGTCTCGTGGAGGATGGTCGGCGTGATCATCCCCCTCTTCGCCGCCGTCGGCGTGGGCATCTGGTTCTTCGCTCCGCGTCTCGCGCTACCCGCCGACGTCGTGCGCGATTTCCAGATCTACGGCACGGTGCTGGTCGTCGGCTCCGCGTTCACGTCGTTCTGGTCGATCATTCCCGACTCGCTCGTCAAGGCGCATCAGGACACGCGGACGACGATGTGGGCGGGCATCTGGTCGAACCTCATCAACGTCACGCTCAATACCGTCTTCGTCTTCGTCTTTCACTGGGGGGTGTTCGGCATCGCCTTCTCGACGGTGCTCGGTCGCTTCGGCGGACTCGCCTACGCGATCGCGCGCGTTCGCAAGCACGAGGCACGGCGCCGCGCCCTGTGGACGGAGCCGCGTCCAGGACTCGACCCAGCGCCCTACTGGTCGATCCTCGCGCTCGCCTTCCCGTCGGCGCTGACGTTCATTCTGATGAGCTTCGAGGTGGCGATCGTCAACCGTTTGCTCGCGCTCGGCGCGCACGCCACCGAGGCCATCGCGGCGTTCTCGATCTATCACCGCGTCGCACTTTTCGCGAACCAGCCGATGATCGCGATCGCCGTCGCGATGCTGCCCTTCGCGGGCAAGTTGATCGGCGAGCGCGACGCGGCCGGCGTGCGCCGCGGCCTTTCGCAGGCGATGGTGGCGTGCACCCTCTACTCGGTACTGCTCGTCTGGCCGGTGACGTGGTGGAGCGCGCCCGCGATCGCGCACGCGCTGGCGGAATCCGAGCAGACGCAGGTCTTCGCGGCCTTCGCGTTGCGCGTGGTGCCGCTCGCGTGCCTCGCGACGGTGCCTTTCATGCTCGCGCGGCCGATCTTCGAGGCGCTGGGGCGCGGGCGCCCCGGATTGGTGCTCGCGGCGCTGCGCTACCTCGCGCTCTCGATACCGCTCGCGTGGCTGGGAATGCGCGGCTTCGAGGCGATGGGACGGCAGGGTTTCACCGGCCTGCTCTACGGCACGATCATCGCGGCGGCGATCGCCTCGCTCGTGATGTGGATCTGGGCACGCGCGTCGCTGCGCGCGGAAGTGCAGTCGGCAGGCTAGATCGAGCAGCTCAGCGGACCGGCGACGTCGCCTCCGCCGTCGAGCGAGTGCGTGCCCACGCGAATACGGAGAGCGCGATGATGACCGCCGCCAGCGCCTCGAGGCCGGCTCCGATGCGATGCGGCCACGCGAGGCCGAGCACGCCCAACGACCATTGCCCGATGAGCGGGCCGGCGATGCGCGCGAGGCTCGAGAGCGATTGATAGAGTCCCAGCACGCCTCCGACGCGATCCGGCGGAGCGAGCGTGGAGATCAGCGACGAGAGCGTGGGACCCGCGAGTCCTTGACCGATGGCGAGTCCCGCAATCGCGCCGAGCAGCGCCGGCATCGAGCGGCACGACGGGACGAGCGCGAGGGCGACTGCCGCGATCGCCGAGCCCGCGATCGCGAGTTTCGCGTCGCCGAAGCGCCGCGCGAGGCGTCCGACGAGCGCGCCTTGGATCACCGCCGCGAGGACTCCGGCATAGATGAAGAGTCCGTAGATGCGCGCACGGTCGGCGTCGGGATCGATCGCGAGCGCGCGCGACGCGAACTGCGCAAAGGTGACCTCGAAGATCGAGAAGGCGGTCACGAGCAGGAGCACCGCGACCAGAAGCCCGGCGATGACGGGGCGTCCCATGGTCTCTAGCAGGAGCGAGACGTCGAAGACGCGGCGCGGCGCGGGTGCGCTCAGGGCGACGCGCGTCTCGGGGACGAGCAGCCAGGTCAGCCCGCACGCGACGAGCGATGTCGTCGCCGCGAACGCGCCGGGAAGCCATGGCGCGAGGAGGTCGAGTCCGGCACCGAGCGCGGGCCCCGCGATGAAGCCCAGACCGAAGGCCGCGCCGATCACGCCCATGCCCTGTGTGCGGCCTTCCGGGCCGGTCGTGTCGGCGATGATCGCCTGCACGGTGGCGATGTTGCCCGCGAAGGCGCCGGCGATGATGCGCGAGGCGAAGAGCATCGCGAGCGAGTCCGCGAACGCGAGCAGCCCGTAGCCGAACGCGGCGCCGAGCAGCGAGAGGAGCAGCACCGGGCGGCGGCCGAAGCGATCGGAGAGCCGGCCGAGAATCGGGCTGAAGACGAACTGCAGGGCCGAGTACGCGGCCATGAGCGCGCCGAAGGCGAAGGGCGAGGGATCGTAGTGCTCCGCATAGAGCGGCAGCACCGGGATGATCATCCCGAAACCGACGAGATCGATGAAAACGATCAAGAAGAGGACGGAGAGCGTCGCGCGTCGGCGCATGGATCCCGGTCGGCCTTTCCGCGACCGTGCGCGGCCGCCGGGGGATTATCGCCGCAGCGCCGCGACTTCGCCCGCCGTCAAAAAATCCGCAGGTCGATGCGGCGGCGGTGCGGTGCGCGCCGGTGCTCGAAGAGGTAGAGGCCCTGCCAGGTACCGAGCGCGAGGCGGCCAGATGCGACCGGCAAGACCTCCGAGGTGTGCGTGAGCACGGAACGGATGTGCGAGGGCATGTCGTCGGGCCCCTCGTCGTCGTGGTGATAGGGATGCTCTTCCGGCACGAGCCGCGCGAAGAAGTCGAGGAGGTCCTGCTGCACGCGCGGGTCGGCGTTCTCCTGGATGACCAGGCTGGCGCTCGTGTGCCGCACGAACGCCAGCGCGAGGCCGTCGGTGACGCCCGAGGAGACGACGTGGCGCTCGACCTCCCGAGTGATCTCGTAGAGGCCGAGCCCGCGCGTCGCCACCTCGATCGCCGCCGTGTACATCCCGGTCCGAAGCGACCTACTCGACGTCGACGAGGCAGAGCGCGTAGACGCCGTGGGGGTCGTTCATGCGCGCTAGCCGCTCGAGGTCGCGTTGGATCTGGCCGTAGAAAGTGAAGCGCTCGTAGACCGGCCGCTGCTCCGCCGCCCACGGGCCGACGACGCTCGCCGCCTGCGCGAGGAACTGGCCCATGAGCTTCTCCTTGAACGAGGGCTCGCTGATCACGGGGCGCACCTTGTAATCACCCTCTTCGAGCCCGGCGAGCGTCGCGGCCGACTTGATTGCGTCGTCGAGCTCTCCGAGCTGATCGACGAGCCCGAGGCGCTTGGCGTCGAGTCCGCTCCACACGCGGCCCTGCGCGATCTCGTCGACTTGTTCGATCGTCATGCCGCGCGCTTCGGCGACGCGCTCGAGGAACTGCTGGTAACCCTTCTCGATCATGCGCTGGATGACCGTCTTCGCTTCATCGGGCATCGTGCGGTCGGGCCTGATCGCACCCGCGAGCGGGGTCGTTCCCACGCCATCGGTGTGGACGCCGATCTTGGCGAGCGTGCGCTCGAAGGTCGGGAACGAACCGAAGATACCGATGGAACCAGTGATCGTCGCGGGCGACGCCCAGATCTCGTCGGACGAGGTGGCGATCCAGTAGCCTCCCGAAGCGGCGACGCTACCCATCGAGACGACGACTTTCTTGCCGTCGGCGCGCGCGCGCGCGAGTTCCTCGCGGATCAACTCCGACGCGAACGCGCTGCCGCCCGGGCTGTCGACGCGCAAGACGATCGCCTTGACGTCGTCGTCCTCGCGCGCGTCGCGGATGAGCGCGCTGACGGTGTCGCCGCCGATGAGGCCCGGCGGCTGCGTACCGTCGAGGATTTCGCCCTTGGCGACGACGACCGCGATCGCCGGTCCGCCCGTGGGAGCCTTGCGCTCGGCCTTGTCGATCGCCTCGAGGTAGGACGCATAACCGATCTGCTTGAACGACTTGGTGTCCTCGTCCTCGCCGACGAGCTCGATGATCTTGGCGCGCAACTCGTGGCGATTGACGAGCGCGTCGACGAGTCCTTCGTCGAGCGCAACCTTTGCGCCGTCGCCGCCCGCGGCTTCGACCAGCGCGGGATAGTTCGCGACATAGCTCTCGAGCTTGGCGCGTTCGATGCCGCGCGCCGTGGCGGTCGTGTCGAGCCAGGTCGCCCAGAGGTCATTGAGGAACTCGAGCGATGCCTCGCGATCTTCGGGCGACATGTCGTTGCGCAGGTAAGGTTCCATCGCCGACTTGAACTTGCCGACGCGGAAGATGTTCCAGTCCGCCTCGACTTTGTCGATCGCGTCCTTGTAGTAGTTGCGGTAGCGGCCGTAGCCCTCGACCAGCACCATGCCGAAGGGATGCAGGAGGATCTCGTCGGCGGCCGCGGCGACGAGGTATCCGTTCTGGCCGTAGCTCTCGCCGATCGCGACGACCTTCTTGCCGCTCTCCTTGAACGAGAGCACTGCACGCTGCAGGTCTTGCAGCTTCGTGAGTCCGCCACCGCCGAGATCGTCGAGCTTCAACACGAGCGCGCCGATCTTCGGGTCGTCCTTCGCCTCGCGAATGGCGACGATCACGTCCTCGAGGAGCACCTCGGGATCGCCTTGGCCGGTGAGTTCGTCCAGGGCGCGATCGAGCGGCCTCCCGCCCCTCTGTTCGACGAGCATCCCCGCGGGATCGACCACGAGCGCCGCGCCCTTGGGCACATCGGGGCCGCCGCCCGAAAAGAGGGCGGCCAAGAGCATGATCGCCAGAACGGCGACGAACACGTTCAGCGCGAAACGGCAGGCGCCGTCGAAGATGCGCCAAAGGCCGCGCACGACGCGGAAAGGCAGGGAGGGCTGTTCTTCGTAGCGATTCATGACGTCCTCGATGGCTCGCGGCGGGGGGCGGCCGGGCCGAGCGGGGATTATGGCATGCCCTCCCTGGCTGCCTTGAAAGAACGAAGGGGACCGTCGCCGGACGGTCCCCTCCGCGTGCTTCGAGGTGCGAGTTGCTCAGCGCGACCACTCTCGCAGCGTCTGCACCACGCGTTGGAGCGCCGCGCTGGGGCTCGCCAGCGAGTATCCGCGCGCGGCGGCGCCAGCGCGGATCGTCAGACCGCCGCGCTGCCCGGGATCGGCGTCGCCGGAACCGAGGGCCGCGATGAGCGCGCGCAGCGTGTCGAGTTCGGCGGCCGAGAGCGCGCGCACGAGCGTGCGCCTGCCGTTGTGTTCGACCCAGAGCTCACCGTCTTCCTCGACGACGATGCGCTCGCTGCGCGACACGTCGAGTTCGATCGAGAAGCTCGCGCCCAGCCAGCCCTCGTTCGCGACGGGCTGCTCGACCTTGCGGGTCTCCTGCTGCCGGGCGCCGGCTTCCGCGTCGGCGCTTTCGTCTCGGGGGATCGTCAGGGTGCGCGAGTACTCGCGCCCAATCGTCTTCCCGAGCGGCGGCGGCGCCTCCGCGCTGCGCAGGACGTAGTTGCCGCCGATCGCGCTCTCCGCGACGCCCTGAGGAAGCTCGACCGGTACGCCGAGCTGCGTGCTGTCGCCGCCGAGATTCGAGATCTCGCTGTCGACGGCCACGAAAGACGTGTGCTCGGTCGCGAGCCGATGCTCGAGCGCGAGGGCGATGACGCGGTCGGTCACGTCGCTACGCTTGCCTTGATGCTGCTCGCGCTCGAGGCGATGAATGCGCGCGCGCGCCCAGAGCCGCGCGAGGGCTTCGTTCTCGGGCGCTGTGTCGAGCAGCGTGACGACCTGTCGTTTGGTGACGAGACGCCCCGCTTGCCGGCCTTCGACGATGACGACGCCGGTGCCGGGTTTGGCGTAGCGGCCGTGCACGACGAGCGGCTGGCCCGCGAAGAGATCGGGCATGACGCCGGGCTCGATGTCCTGCACGTCGAGATCCTCGAACGAGAGACGCACGTCGGTGAGCACCGGCCCGTCGATCCGGCGCACGAAGTCATCGACGATCGCCATCGGCGATTCGCGCGGACTCTGGAAGAGCGCGTCGCCGCGTCCCTCCTCGGCGAGGCTCTCGAGCAGGTAGCGGTTGACGGACGAGCCGACGCCGAACGAGAAGAGGCGCGCGCCGCCGAGCAGCTTCTTCACCTCGGCGAGGATCTCGCGCTCGTTGCCGATGTAGCCGTCGGTGAGGAAAGCAACGACGCGCAAACGGCCCTCGTCGCGTTGCCCGGCGAGCGCGGCGCGGATGCCCTCGATCATGTGCGTGCCGCCTTCGCCGCGCAGGCGGTCGAGATAGTCGATCGCGCGGCGGATGTTCTCGGGCGTGTTCGCGAGCGGCTCGCTCGAGAGACTCGACGCGCGCTCGGAGAAGCGCAGGATCGTGAACGTGTCCCTCGGGTGCATGCGAGCCAGCGTGTGGCGCACGACGTCGCGCGCGGCGCGCAGCGGCTCGCCGTGCATCGAGCCCGAGCAGTCGAGCACGAAGTAGAGCTCGCGAGGCGTGATCTCGCTCGCGTCGGGATCGAGCGGCGGCGCGAGCATCAGCGTGAATGCGCCGTATTTCGACCGCTCCGTGTCGCGCCACGAGAGCGCGCCGACCTGCGCGTGCGAGCCCGCCGCGGTGAAGACGATGCGCACGTCGCGATCGAGGGCTTCGCCGAGAGAGGGCGCGAGAGTCAGGCGGGCGCGACTGGAGCCCTCGCGCTCGATCGCGAGCGGATGCGAGGGCGAGCCGATCGACGCGAGCGGCACGCCGGTGTCGATCGAGGCTTCGAGCGAAAGCGTGTGCCTGCGGTCGCGCTGCTGGCGCAGGTCGATGGGCGGCAGGATCTCGCCCGGATCGCCCTGATGGGCGGGCACGAAGCGCGGCCCCACCACCGTGGGCACGACGATCTCGCCGCGGCCGCGCTCGATGGCGACGGCGTGCTCGTAGGCGATGACGACGCGGATCGCCGCGCCGGGCATCAGATTGGCGATGCGCTGCGCGAAGACGTTGGGACGCTCTTGATCGAGGAGCCCCGCGAGGCGGCCTTCCTGGCGCGCGCGTTCGTAGATCTCGCGCGCCTCGGCGCGGCGCTTGATGTCGGAGCGGATGACGCGCTCGCCGATCTCGATGCGCAGATCGGAGACGGCGGCGTCTTGCGGCAGCGGAAAGATGTAGAGGCCGTCGATGGCCCGATCGTTCGGGTTGTTCCAGTGCTGCGTGACCGTGACGCGCGCGACCGGCCCGGTGACGCGCACATCGAAGTGCGTGCGCTCGAGCAGGAAGGGATCGAGCGCCGGCTCGCCGGGCGGGATGCGCTCGTCGGGAACGGGCATCTCCCTGCCGAGGGCGGACGCCGAAAGCAAGGGAACGGCGGCCAGGAGCAGCGCGGGAAACGCCCGCAGCCAGGATCGGCCGTCTCGAATCGCGGTCCGGTGGGTTCTCATCGTCGGTCCTCCGCGGCCGCGCTCGTCGGCGGCTCGTCGCGGAGTTGGACAGCGGCGGCGAGGAGAAGTTCCGGGGACGACGCGATCCAGGCGCAATGCGCGTTCCACTTCGGTGCGCGCCACTCGATGTGCCGTGAGCGCTCTGGTAGGGGCGCCATTCGATGCGGTGTGATCGCTCTGGTAGGGGCGCCATTTATGGCGACCGGATCGCCGCCGCAGGCGGCGACCTGTCTTCGGCGTCGCACCCCGTGCGAATCGCGGTTGCATGACCTGTCGCCGCCTGCGGCGGCGATCCGGGCGCCATGAATGGCGCCCCTACCCGGAATCCGGCGCGATGAGTCGCGCCCCTA
>CAZPJJ010000131.1:0-9879 GCA_964586535.1 uncultured Acidobacteriota bacterium
GCGGGCGAGAACGCGGCGATCGCGGCGAACGCGAGCGCGAGAGCGGCAGAGGCGAGCGCGCGGCTCATCGGCCCGCCTCGCGCGCGAAGACGCGCGTCCACGTGTAGCCGCCGCGCTCTTTGCCCTGGCGCTCGAAGCGGATCGTCATCGTGCCGGCGAGGTGACCGTCGTCGTCGATGCGGTAGCTCTCGACGACGCGCAGCGCTGTGTCGTCGCCGGCGGGCGGAAGCACGCGATAGCTCGCGGTGGCGGAGCGCAGATCGGGTGCAATGCGCACCTGGACATCGTCGAGAGCGGCCGGGCCCGTGGGCGAAGGATAGAGGGGCCACGCGCCGTTCTGGCCGAAGCCCGAAACGCGCGCGACGACCGCGCCCGCGCCCTGCGTGAAGCTGAGCACAACGGGCTCGGCGTCGCTCGGGGCGAAGTTGTGCTCGCCGGCCTCGTAGCGTTGCGTGAGCAGCCGCCACGAGCCGAGCAGCGAGCCGCTGCCCGCGGGCGCATCGCCAGCCTGCGCGAGCGCGACAGCGGGTGAGAGCCCGGCGGCGAGAGCGAGAGCCACGGTGACGCAGAGCGATCGCATGCGGACCTCCTGATAACCCCTGTTGACGGAAGAGTACGCGGAAGACCTGAATCGGCCAGAGAGACGCGAGGCAAGCGAGAGTCGGCGCGGCGCGCGGCGGAGGCCGTGCACCGCGCCGCTCGGGCGCGAGCGTCGTGGCTCAGGCAGCGCGCGTCAGCGCAGCGCGCCTTCCTGGCCGCAGGCGTCGACGGCGCTGACGGCGTAGCTGGTGAGCATCCCGTAGAGCCCGCCCTGCACGTGGCGATAGCCCTTCGAGACGCTCGTACCGAGCAGCGTCGCGTCAGCGAAGGCGGGGCCGCCGAGCGTGTACACCTTGAAGCGCGCCGCCGTCACCGGATCCTCGGCCCAGTCGATGAGCACGTCGTCGCCGTCCTTCGCGAGGAGGATCGTTCCGACCGCGGGTGCGGCGCCGCAATCTTCGCAGCCGCCCGCGAGGTCGACGGCCTCGAAGTCGTCGACCACGGCTTCGACGACGGAGCCGTCGCCGAGGTCCGAAGCAATGAACCGCAGCCGCATCGTCGCGGTCGCGTCGGCGAGGCCGGCGATCGGCGCTTCGATCGTGCGAAAGACGAGGCCCTCGTCCGAGGTCTGCGTCGACTCGAGCGTGGCCCACGAACCGCCATTGTCGTCGCTGATCTCGACGGTCCAGGTGTCGGTGCCGGGAGCCGCGCCCGTGTTGTTCGAGTAGTAGCGCTTGTAGCGCACGGCGGGCTCGGCAGCGCCTGCGAGCGAGAAGACCTCCGAGAGGAGCGTCGTCGTGCCGCCGTCGATGTCGTTGTCGCCGAGGCCGGGGCCGGAGAGCCCTGTCGCCCAGCACGCCGTTCCCGAGGGGCACGTGCCCGGCTGCGCGTCGGTCGCCGCGGGCGTGCCGAGTTCCCAAAGTCCCGACGTGGCGTCGTTGGTACCCGAGCGCGCCCATCCCGCGGCGCCGCTCTCGAACTCCTCGAGTGCGAGCGTCTCGGCGAGCACCGTTGCCTCGGCGCTGCCGCGCGAGAGGTTGGCGTCCTCGAGGCCGTTCTGATCGAGCGCCCGGACGACGTAGTGGTAGGTGGTGTTGGGATCGAGCCCCGCCTCGACGAGCGAGAGATCCGTCGTCTCGGCGACGAGGTGCTCGGGGCCCGGGGTGAATGCGTCGCTCGTCGAGCGATAGACGCGGTAGACGACCGGCGCGCCGCAGGTCTCCTGGGCTGCGCTCCACGAGAGTACCGTCTCACCGCAGCCAGATCCTGACGCCACGTCGATGATGCCGTCGAAGAGCGGCGGCTTGGTGTCGGGAGTCGTCGGCGCGATCACGGAGAGCCGCTCGAGGTTGGCGTCCTGGCCCGAGCGCGTGTCGTCGGCGCGCACGACGTAGAAATACTCGGCGCCGGGCGCGAGGAGCGTGTCGTCGTAGGTGAGTCCGGCGAGCCCCGTCGCCACGAGCGAGTCGGGCGAGGGCTCGAAGCCCGGCGTCGTCGAGCGATAGACGCTGTAGCTGATCGAGGCGTTCTGGCAGTTGGTGGTCGCTTCCTGCCAGGCGAGTGAAGTCTCGCCGCACTCGCCCGCCGCGATCACACTCTCGAGACCGGCGAAGGTCGGCGGTACGAAGCAGGGCGGCGTCTCGTCGCACTCGGCTTCAGTGATGCGGAAGTCGTCGAAGGCGCCCTCGATCAGGTTGCCGTCGAGCGTGCCGTCCGAGACGCGCACGCGGAAGCGCATCGTAGACGTGATCGGGATGATGGATGCCAGGTCGAAGCTCATGCGCGTCCACTGGGCGGCGGAGACCGTCGTGTCGAGCTTCTCGACCGTCTCCCACGTCGCGCCACCGTTGCTGCTCGCCTCGACCCAGAAGAAGTCCTCGGCGTCCTCGCCGAGATCGCGGTTGCCGAACCAGCGCTGGTAAGAGAGCTGCGCCGCGGGGTACGCGGTGAGATCGAAGACCGGCGAGAGCAGCACCACCTGGCCGCCGTCGACGTCGTCGCTGCCGTCGCCGCCGGCGTTGGGCGCCGTGAACCACGCGAAGGTGCCGTCGTCGTTCGAGTCGGAGCCGGGCTGATACGACGACGCGTCGGGCACGCCGCGCGTCCAGGCGCCGGCGGTGGCGGTCGACGACGCCGCGTCGTAGATCCAGCCCTGGTCGGCATCGAAGCCGTCGGACTGGCGGAGCGCCTCGACGCCGACGCGCAGGCGCATCGGCTGCGCGGCCGCGGTGCAGCCGCTGTCGTCGGCGACGACGAGCGAGAGATCGATCCACGAGCCGCAGGCGACCGTCTCGTCGAGCGCGATGCGGAAGCCCGCGGAATTCGCCGTCGTATCGAGACCGAGCGAGTCTGGATAGACCTGCTCGGCGACCTCGACCGTCACGCCGGGCGTCGAGCTCTGCAGCGTGCCGAGCAAGCCGGTGCCCGCGACGTTGGTGACATTGCGCAGCGTGATGAAGAGATCGACGGACTCGCCGGGGTCGATCGTTCCCGAGCGGTTGCCCGCGGGTACGTCGTCGAAGGCGAGTTGGAAAGCGTCGAGCACGGGACGTTGCGGCCCGTCGATGGTCGTGACGTTTTCGATCGTCGAGCCGCAGCCCGATGCGTCGACGGCCTGCACGACGTAGTGGTACGTGATTCCGGGGCGCACCTCGCCGTCGACGAAGCTCGTCGTCGCGACTTCGCCCGCGGGCAGGAACGCGCGCTCGGGGCCGAGCCAGTTCTTCATGACGCGGTACTCGACCGCGCCGGGGACGGCGTCCCAGGCGAGCGTCACGCCCGAGCAATCGCTCGTCGCGACGACGGCGGGCTCCGCCGGACGGGCGCAGCCGGGCGACGACGTGACGGGATCGCCGGCGATCTCGTGCAGAGCGAAGGCGTCGTAGATCTCCTGGCCGTTCGGCGTGCCGTTGGCGAGGTTGCCGTCATCGTCATCGACCGCGAGATACGCGTCGTAGATCGCGCCCGAGCCGTCGGGAAGATAACCGCCCGCTTGCGGCAGCGACTCGTAGAAGATTCTCTCGTATAGGAGCCAGCCCGTCTGGAAGCCGTGCTTCGCGACCAGCGCCTGCGCCAGATCCCAACCAGTTTGCCCGTAGATTTCGCCCTCGCAGTGGCACTGATAGCCGAGCGGACCGGAACAGCCCGTTCCCGCGGGCGGGCACTTCGAGCCGACGTTGCTGCGCGTGAGCAGGCCGCGGCTGTTCGTGAGGCGGTCGAGATCCCGAACTCCCGCGCCCGTCGTACGGAAGTAGGGGCCGATCACGGGATCGCGCTGGAACGTGAATGCCACGTGGTCCGCCGTACCTTCGCCCGTCGCCGAATCGCCGCCCCGCGTGTTGTTGTCGATGCCGTGACCCCACTCGTGCTGCATGACATCGGCGATCTCGCCGGTGTTGTTGCAGCCGCCGCCCGAGCGGTAGAAGTTCACGGTTCCGTTGTAGAAGGCGTTGCAGGTGTCGGCGATGTTGACGTTGCTGCGGATGTTCGCGTCGAGCCACGAAATCGCGAGCCACTTCTTGGCCAGCATGCGCACCAACGAGAGGTGGAAGAACGAGTTGCGCTCCGCGGGAGTCGAGAAACCGTTGCCGACGTGGTCGGTTCCGCCCGTACCGAGACGCAAGAGCCCCAGGCCGATGTCGGTCTGCACGAGCGCCTGCGACGGCGAGACGCAGCCCTCGCAGTTGGTGTTGAAATAGGGGCCGTCGAGGCCCGTCGAGACCATGCCTCCCGAGAACGTGAACTGACCCGCGGAGTCCGTCGCGCCGGCGCCCGTCACGTTGACGAAGGGAAAGGGCAGCTCGACTTCGGCATCGACCACCGTGCGCGGGAAGACCCCGCCGTCGACCGCGCCCTCGTAGTGGTTCTGATCGAAGAAAGCGAGGATCGAACCATCGTGTGCGTCGACGCGCGCGGTCCATGTTTCGACGTCGCCGCGGCGCTGGAACGCGACCTGCCAGACCAGCCGGTAGGCGATTTCGCCGCCCATCTCAGTCGGCACGTAGAAGAGCTCCGCTTCGCCGAAGGGCACGTCGAGTTCCGTGCGTCCGCCCGCATGCTCGAAGAGGCGTGCCCACGCAGCCGCCTCGTCGAGCACGGGCTCGCTGGGTGCGGCCCGCGAAGCCAAGAGCTCGGTGCCGAGCTGGATGACGCGCCCGCGGTTCATCCGCGCGAAGACGCGCGCGCCTTCGACTTTGCGTCCGCCCACGACGACGTCGAAGTCGACGGTGACGACGCGGCCCGCGTCGAGCACGTGCGAGCGCTGCAGCGAGAGCGCCAGCTCGCCCAAGGGCGGTGCGAGCAGCGCGGGATGACGCGCGACGAGGCTTCGGACCTGCGCCTCGATCGAGGCGAGTTCGAGCTGACCGCCCACGGGGGTGATCGCGATGCCGCTGCCCGCAATGAGCACCGCGCGGCCTGTACCGGCGTCGACGCGGCCCCACCAGGTGCCGCCTGCTTCGTCGCGGAACGCTTCGAAGGGCGCGAGCGGCGCGCCGTCGTCGGCAACCGAGACGATGGCCGGCTGCGGCGGATCTTGCCGCACCACGCGGTCGGCGAGCCGTCCGGGCTTGGGCGGCGCGATCGCGAGCGAGGCGGGAACGAGGGCGAGGAGGAGCGCGGACACGGCGAGCTTGCGCAGCGACATCGAGCGTGACTCCTGGGGGAAGGACCGAGAGCGCCTCGGCCGCGGGGGCACACCCGCAAGTTGTCCTTACATCACGCCGGAAACGCGCTCCGTGCAAGGTGTTTCTTTGCACCGGCGTTTCGAGGCGATCCGCGATCGTTCAACTTCGCCGCTCCCGCCACCACGCGATGCCGCGGCCGGCGAGCCAGCCGAGAACGGCCAGGCCGACCATCCCGCCGAGGTGCCAGACGAGCACGTGCCGCGGGTCGGACATCGCGCACTTGAGGTGCTGAATGCCATCGGCGAAGAGCCCCGCGCCGAGGCCGCCGAGGAGGCCCGCCCGATCCGGGCGCACCGGGAATGCCCGCAGCACGAGCAGCAGCGTGATGAAGAGCGCCGGGAGTCCGAGCAGCGCCTCGCTGCGCGCGCAGACGGTCCCGGCCCAGAAGTGGCCCGGATCGAAGAGCCGCTCGGGGCCGAGGCGCCACGTCACGAAGGCCACCGAGAACTGCAGGGCAAGCGCACCCGCGACCGCAGCCACGAGGACGCGCCGCGGAAGGCCCAGCCCCGGGACTGCCTCGCGCAGCGCCAGGTGCACGAAGCCCAGTCCGACGAGCGTCTGCAGGATGCAGGGGCCCCAGAGCAGGACAGTCCCGAGCGCGTGGCCGTCGGCGCGCACGCCGAGGCCCGGCATGAAGGGCACCGCGAGGAGAATCCCCGCGCACCACACGCCGACGATGAGCGCGCGCTGCCATGGATGGCGCAGCGGCCGCACCGGAGTGCAGTCGCGGTGGACCGCGTCGAGGAGGGCCTTGGGCGGCTTCATGGGATTGCTGTCGCTCACTCTGCCTTCCCCCCGCCGAGCAATGCGCGCAGCGCCACGATCCCGCGGTGGGCGCGCACCTTCGCGGCCCCCTCGCTGATGCCCAGCACGCCGCCGATCTCCTTGAAGCTCAACCCGCTGAGGTGGTGCATGACGAGAGCCTCGCGATGTTCGGGGGGGACCTTCTCGAGCGCCGCGCGGATCGCCTCGCGATCGGCGAAGCCCGCGACTTCGGGAGGCACCGGCAAGTCCGGGAGGTCGAGCACGGGCGCCGTCTCGTGGCGAGCGCGGCGCATCGCCGAGCGCCGCGTCATCAAGTGCACGTGACGCGCGATTGCGTAGACCCATGGCTTGACGGGCCGCGCCGGCATGTAGGTCTGCCGCGCGCGGTGAATCTGCAGGAACGTCTCTTGCAGCAGGTCGTCGGCGCGCACCGGATCACGGACGAGATGACGCAGGTAACGGCCCAGCGCGGGCGCGAGCGCCGCGTAGAGCTCTTCGAAGGCCTTCGCATCGCCGCCCTGGTAGCGCACCATCAGCTCCGAGAGCGCGCTCTCGGTCAGGCCCTCGCCGCTCACCCGAGTCTCCTTTTGCCAGGTCCGGGGAAGAGGTAACCGCGGGAATTGTAAGGGAATGGGGGCGCGAGCCGCCCGTCTCGTGGGTGAGTGATCCGTGCCTCGAGTGCTGGCATCGCTGGCGCCTCGAGGGGGAAGGGTCGCATGTCCGCGAATCTGCTCAGGAGGTGGGGGCGAGCACGTAGATCGACCAGGGCGAGATCTCGAGTTCGCTCACCCACGCGTGCCCCTCATCGGGGAGGCCGAGGGGCCGATGGCGGTCGAGAACACGCAGCCCAGCGTCGGCGAACACCTCGCGATACGACTCGTCGGGCCAAAGGACGTCCGTGACGGGACGATGGTCGTCGAGCGCGGTGACGACGATGCGGACGACGTCGCCGGCCTGGGCCTCGCTGTTCTCAGGGAAGTCCTTCGTCGAGAACGACGCCCACTCGTGCCTGTAGATTTCGGGCGCCGAGACGAGAATCAACACGCGCCCCGAGGCCGTGAGGACACGGCGCATCTCGCGGAGCAGCGCGATCTTGGCGGCGCGGGTCGGAACGTTGTCGAAGGTGAATGCGGCGAGAGCGAGGTCGAAGGAGGCGCTCTCGATGCCCGCGAGGACGCCGTCGCGGACGAGCCGGTAGTCGCCTTCGGGATCGGCGGCTCGTGCGTGGTCCAGCATCTCTTCCGCGATGTCGACCCCGGTGACGGAGAATCCGAGACGGCGCAGAAATCGCGTCGACCGCCCCGTGCCGCAGCCGACATCGAGCGCGCGGCCGACCTGAACGTGGCGTGCGATGAGCGCGGGGATGTCGCGGTAGGCGAGGTAGTAGGTGCCAGGAAACTCGAGCTTCGCGTAGGACGAGGCGTAGCGGCCGTCTTCATAGGTGTTCTCGAAGTTCATCCGTCGTTCTCCGATCATCGAGGAAGCGCGCGTAGGAACGCATGCACGAAGGAGTCGATCTGCGCTCGTTCGATCACGTAGGGCGGTAGCAGCCGGAACGCGGCGTTGTGCGGCTGGTAGTTCACGAGGAATCCGCTCTCGCGCAGCCTGCGGAGCATCGCGGCGCCCTCCTCGGCCAAGTCGCGGCGCAGCTCGACGCCGGCGAGAAGCCCGCGTCCGCGCACCTCCGCGATGGCGTCGTGTCGGGAGGCGACGTCGTCGAGGCTGGCGAGCAAGTACGCTCCTTCGTCGTGGGCTCGGTCGACGAGACCTTCGTCTTGGATGATCGAGATCGTCGCAGCCGCGATCGCCGCGGAGAAAGGGTCGTTCTGGTGCGATTGCACGTGCGTGACTTTGCCCCTCGCATCCTCCTCGACAGAGGTGGTCGTGATCACCGCGGCGACCGGCCAGCCCGCGCCGATCGCCTTGCCGACGACGAGGATGTCGGGGGCCACACTCTCGTGATCGACACCGAACCAGCAGCCCGTGCGCCCCACGCCGGTAGTCACCTCCTCGGCGATGAAAAGCGCTCCGCACGCCGACGCGAGCGCGCGCAGCGCGGAGGCGTAACCCTGCGGCGGGACGATGACGCCAGCGTTGGCCAGGATGGGTTCGAAGAGCACGGCAGCGAACGCGGCGTCTCTGGCTGCGATGCGCTCGCGCAGCGGTGCAAGGCACGGAAAACCGTCGCAGGGCCAGGTCGCGCCCATCGGGCACCGCGAGCAGACCGGTGCGGGGATGCGCAGCACGTCGCCGGCGTTCGGCAGGAAGGTCGCGTGCCGGCCCGCCTCGGAGAGAGCGAGCGCGTGATTGGTGGCGCCGTAATAGCTGCGCTCGACGACGACGAGCGCGTCGCGGCCCGTCGCCGCGCGCGCCATCTTGATCGCGAGTTCCACGGCCTCGCTGCCCGTGTTGAGCCACACGGCGCGATCGAGCCCGCGCGGGACGATCTCGGCGAGCTTTTCGAACGCGGCGTCGAGCACGTCGCCGACGAAGGGCGGGCCGGTGTGCACGAGGCGCGCGCTCTGGGCGGCGGCCGCCGCGACAAGGCGCGGGTGGCCGTGTCCGAGCACCGTGCACCAGCATCCGGACGTCATGTCGACGTAGGCGCGCCCGTGGTCGTCGTGGACGATGCAGCCGTCTCCCGAGACGAGCCGAAGATCGTCCATCGGGTGCGTGCGCCAGATTTTCATGTCGCAGCTCGCTCGCGTACGCCGAGTTTCGGCGCCGCGGCGTCGTCACGGGGGGAGGGGGAAGTGTAGCGGGCGAGAAGCGCTGCCGCGAAGACGCGAGATAAAAACGGGGCTGCGAAATCGGCCAGTGGGGTTTAAAGTCGTCGGCCGGAGGAATCATCTATGTCCAGGTACTCGAAGATCTCACTGCTCCTCGCCGCCTGCGCGATCGCCGCCTTCGCGGCTTGCGCCCCTGCGGCCAACGAAGCGCCGCCCGCGGCCCCGGCCGCCGAAACGACAACCGCCGAGACCGCCGCGCCCGAAGCCGCTCCCGTCGCGGCGCCCGCGACGATCAAGATCTCGGTCGGCGGGATGACCTGCACGGGTTGCGAGTCGTCGATCAAGCAGGCCGTCGGCGCCATGCCCGGCGTCAGTGCCGTCAACGCATCGCATACCGACGGATCCGCCGAGATCGGCTACGACCCGGCTGTGATCTCGCCCGAGGCGATTCGCGCCGAGATCGAGAAGCTCGGTTACACGACGGCCGATGCCGCGGCTCCCGCCGAACAGACCCCGGCCGCCGACACGACGACGTCGCAGGGCTGATCGCACGCTGCGCTCTTTTCGAGCGCGCCGACACGAAACGGGGCAGGGTCGCCGACCCTGCCCTTTTCTTTGATCGATTCGGTGTACCGCGGGTCACGGAGCGCGATCGACGTCGCGCCGTGTTCCGGGTGGCGGTCGATTCATCGTGCCGCATTCCGGACGGGGTGCAATTCATGGCGCCGCATTCCGGGCGGGGTGCAATTCATGGCGCCGCATTCCGGGCGGGGTGCAATTCATGGCGCCGCATTCCGGGTAGGGGCGGCATTCATGCCGCCCGGATCGCCGCCGCAGGCGGCGACAGGTCGTGCGACGGCGAGTCGCACGGGGCACGACACCGAAGAACGGTCGCCGCCTTCGGCGGCGATCCGGTCGCCATAAATGGCGCCCCTACAAGAGCGATCCTGGTGCCATCGACGATGTGCGCACGTCATGCGCGCAGGACGCGCGACGTGCCCGCGCGCCGCATTCCGGACGGGGTGCAATTCATCACGCCGTATTCCGGACGGGGTGCAATTCATGGCGCCGCATTCCGGGCGGGGTGCAATTCATCGCGCCGCATTCCGGGTAGGGGCGGCATTCATGCCGCCCGGATCGCCGCCGCAGGCGGCGACAGG
>CAZPJJ010000132.1:0-9849 GCA_964586535.1 uncultured Acidobacteriota bacterium
CGGCGGACGCGTGTTCTCCGCGACGGGCGTCGTGGGCGACGGTCTCGACGTCGATCTCGGCGGCGCCTTCATCAACGCTGATCACGCCGACATGCTGACTCTCGCCCGCGATCTCGGCGTGCCGCTCTGGGACCGCGGGGCGGCGGCGGCGCGCTCGGGTGCTCCCCAGACGGCGTTCCTCTTCGATGGCCGCGCGATTCCCGAAACCGAGGTCGCCGTGGCACTCGGACCGATCGCGGACGTGCTTGCCGAGGACGCAGCGCAGGTGGATGCGGACTTTCTCGGCGCCGGCGCCGAGATCGACGCGCTCTCGGTGACGGACTACCTCGACCGCCACGCCTCGGCCCTGCGCGCACCGTGGGTGCGCTCGCTGCTCGAACAGGCGATCCGCGTCGAGTACGGGGTCGAGCCCCACGAATCCTCCGCGTTGCAACTGCTCGCGCTCATGCCCCGCGTCCTGGGCGACGACGTCGAGGTGCTTGGCGCGTCCGACGAGCGCTACGTCGTTCAGGGCGGCACCTCGCGCCTCGTCGACGCGCTCGCGGATCGCCTGCGCGACCACGTGCGCCTCGGCAAGAAGCTCGCGCGCGTCGCCCCGATCGACGCGAGCGGGGCCCGCGGCTACGAGCTCGCCTTCGAGGACGGCGAGACGGTCAGCGCCGATTTCGTCGTGCTCGCGCTGCCCTT
This sequence comes from uncultured Acidobacteriota bacterium, assembly GCA_964586535.1. Lineage (GTDB taxonomy): Bacteria > Acidobacteriota > Polarisedimenticolia > J045 > J045 > CAZPJJ01. The sequence goes on from CAZPJJ010000132.1 coordinate 688, forward strand.
CACGGCGCTGCGCCGCGTGCGCGTCGAGGTCGAGCTTCCCGCATTGCTTCGCGAGTACGTGAGCGAGGCGCGCCTCGGTGTCAACGAGAAGCTCTTCGTCGGCTTTCGCGAGCGGGCGTGGCGTACCGAGAATGGCTTCGCGCGCGACGTCTTCGCCGATCGTGGGTTCTCTGCGGCGTGGGAGGAAACCGCGCGCCAGCCCGAGTACGAGCGCGCCGTTCTCACGGCGTTCTACGGCGCTGATCAGGCGCGCGAGGCGCTCGACGTGCCCGTACGCGAGGAGGCGCAGCGAGTCGTCCAATCCTTCGTCGATGCCGGCTTCGGCGCGTTCGACGGCGCCGCGAACGGCCTTGCGCTGCGCACGCGCTGGGCGCGCGACGCGATGAGCCGCGGCTCGTACACGAGCTTCGCCCCGGGCCAGTGGACGCGCTTCGCGCGTTGCCTCTGGGTCGAGGCCGACGATGCGGGCAAGCGGCAGGAGGTCGTCGTCGGCGGAATCGCGTTCGCGGGCGAGCACCTCAGCCACGAGCACTACGGTTTCATGAACGGCGCGGCGCAGACCGGGCGGCTCGCCGCCGAGGCCATCGCGCGCCTCGCCGTGCGGGCGCGGCAGTCCGCCGCTTGACCAGAAACGAGCGCGTCGCGGCCGGCCTATTTCTCGATCGCCTCGAGAATCTTCAGCGTGGCGTCGTAATTGTGGAGGACGCCGGCGCGGCGCAGCGTCTGCAGGAGTTCGCGCTTCTCGGCGGGCAGGTCGCCAGGGAGCGCGGCGAGGCCGGCTTCGACATCGTCGCGCCACGAGGCGAGCATCTCGCCGTACATCTCGTCTTCGTGGCAGGTGACGCACGACGCCGTGATCGCCGCGATCGGATCCTCGGCGTCGAGCTGATGGCAATCCGTGCACTCGACCATGCCCGCCATGATGTCGGCCTCGATCCCCAATTCTTTCATCGCGGCGAGCCCGGGTAGCTCGCCCTCGATGAACCCGGCCTGCAGCGAGTGGCAACCGGTGCACGTCGGTTCGGGCATCGGTCCGCCGGTGTGACACGAGTCGCAGCGCGCGGCGGCGTGCGGACCTTCGAGCGCGAACGAGTGCGAGAACGACCCGATCGCCAGGGCGCGCGTCCCGTCGTCGAGCGTGCTTTCGGTCATGAACTCGTGGCAGACGCGGCAATCGCGCGTGATCGTGTTGCCCGCCCTATCGACGTGCTTGCCGTCGTGGCAGCGGAAACACCCCGGGGCTTCGAGGTGGCCGATGTTCTCCTTGTAGGTGCGCCACGAGGCGCGCATTTCCGGAAAGATGTACGTGTCGTAGATCCGCTCGCCCACGCTCACGAGTTTTTCGATCGTCGCCGCTTCCTGGCGAGCGAGTTCCGCGTGATTCGACTCGTAGAAGCGCTCGATGTCCTCGCGGACCCGGCGGCGCCCTTCCTCCTTCGTCGCGTCTTCCCGGCTCAGCGCATCGACGAGCGTGCGCTTGGCGAAGGGAACCTGCCTCAGCGTCGGATCGACGGCGAACGCACGGTCCGCGGCGCGCTGCGGCGAGAGAAAGATGTGCGTCGCGCGGTTGTGGCAGTCCATGCAGTCGAGCGTGCGCTCGAAACCCGGCGGAAGCGGATCATCCGCGCTCCTGCCGTCGGAACGGAAGATCTTGGACGTGCCCGACTGCAGGTCGGTGATCTTGACCCACGGGATCTCCTGAAGCGCTGGATCGGTCGCGACGTACTCGATCGTGTTTCCGAGCGCCATGTGCCAGTGGATTCCCGAGGGCGGACCGAGATCCGGATCCGCGCCCCCGGTCTTGACGAGGAGCCGGACGGCACGCGGCGTGCTCGCCTCATCGCTGGAAGAGTGTTGGCGGACCAGGAGCTGATCGCCGAAGAACTTCGACGGCCAATGGCAGTCCTGGCAGGTCTCCTTCGCGGGGCGCAGTTCGTGGGTCGCCGGGGGGATCGGGCGCTCGAAGTTGTCGAAGGCGACAGCGAAGACTTGGCGAGCACCGGATAGCTTGGATTTCACGTACCAGGTGGCACCCGTCCCGATGTGACAATCCACGCACGAGACCCGCGCATGCGGAGAGGCTTGATAGGCGGTGTAATGCGGCTCCATCACCGTGTGGCAGAGCAGTCCGCAGAACTCGTTCGAGTCGGTGTAGTGGTATCCCTCGTAGGTCATGACGCCGAGAAAGGGCAGCGCGAGCGCCACGGCGACCGCGGCGCCGGCGAGCGAGCCTCGTTGCGCCGGGTCGTTGAGGTCGAGGCGGGGCCAGAGTTCGCGCGCGCGGAAGTCGCCGCCCTCGCGCCGCCATGCTCGAAATGTCAAGAGCGCGCCGAGCGCCGCGACGGCCAATCCGGCGGCGAGAATGGCCGGCAGCAGGAGAAAGGCGAGCATGCCCAGATACGGAGACGGTGTCTCCGAGAGCATGTCCATCACCAGGAGCGCGAGAATGCCCGCCAGCGCGAGGATCGCGACGGCCAAGCCGAGCGTGATCAGAGGACTTCTGCGTCGCCGCGCGTCCATGGGCCCCTCGGGGCGAACTCCCCGCGCAAAGCATAGCAATGCACTCGGCATTTATCGGGGTCGATGCGGCCGACATTCGCGGTGAACGATCTCCCGTCCACGAGCGTGGCGTTCGCAAGAGCGTCGTCCCGGAACCCGGCGACGGTGGCGAAGTGACGTCGCGGCCTGCCGAGCATTCCTCGAGGCTCAGAGCGGCGCCCCGGGCTCGCGAGCGGCGGGACGGAATTCGACGGGGCATTCTTGGCTCGGGCTCTCCGCCCCACGAACCTGCACCGACAAGGGGTGAATCATGACTCCCGTCGTCTTCCATCCGATCGGCACTCTGCGCACGCCCTTCACGGAGTCTTTGGGCACGCCGATCCAGCCGAGCGGGGCGCGCGGCGTCCGCGGGTCGATCGAACTCTTGCCCGAGTTCGCGGAGGGCCTGAAAGACATCGACGGGTTCTCGCATCTCGTGCTGCTCTACTACTTCGACCGGTCGAGCGCGCCGCGGCTGCGCGTCGTGCCCTACCTCGACGACGAGGAGCGCGGCGTCTTCGCGACGCGCGCACCCTCGCGGCCGAACCCGCTCGGGATCTCGGTCGTGCGGCTGCTCGCGGTCGACGGAACGCGCCTCGAGATTGAGGACGTCGACATGCTCGACGGGACGCCCCTGCTCGATATCAAACCCTACGTACCGTCGTTCGAGGCCGAAGGCGACGTGCGCGTGGGGTGGCTCGCCTCCCGCGACGAGCGGGCGCGCCGGACCCGGGCCGACGATCGCTTTTGAACGGGTCGCGCTATCCTCTCCGGACGCGAGCCCATTCGCGCCACGGAGATTCGCCATGCAGCGCCGCTCTCTCGCTTCCGCGCTCTCGATCCTGCTTTTCGCCACCGCCTTCGCGACGACCGCCGCCGTCGCCGACGAGCCGCTGATCCGCACGGTGCGCGTGCCCTTCGCGCTCGACGAATCGATCCGCCTCGACACGACCGTCGGCGACCTGCGCATCCGCGATCTGCGCGTCGTCCGCGACGATCGCTCGCTCATCGATCAGGTGCTGCCGCCGCGCGGCGGACAGTCGCGCTTCTCGTGGCTCGAGTACGCGGTCTACGCCGAGAACCCGAGCGAGACGTCGCAGAACCTCGCGGTGCGCGTCAAGCTGCTCGATGCCAACGGCGCGGTCATCGATGAGTTCGAGTTCAACGGCCGCGTCTGGCGCGGCCGCGCGGACCTGGTGAAGCTGCGCCGCATCTCGCTGAATTACGTGACGCCGCTCATCAAAGAGATCGAAGTCGCGCTCACCGTCACGCGCTGAGCATGGTGCCGGAGGCGGACGACGGCTGGAACGACCCGTGGACGGCAGAGGCCTATCGCGAAGCCATCGACGCGGGCGTGGTCTACGGCGAACTCGCGCGCGCGCTCGTCGATGCCGTCGAGCCCGCGCTGGGCGACGCGTACCTCGATCTCGCCGCCGGCACCGGCGCCGTTTCGCGCCGCGTACTCGCCCGCGTCGGCCGCGAGGGTTGCGTCGTCGCGCTCGACCGCGCGCACGCGATGCTCGACGTGGCGAAGCGGGCGGTGCCGCTCGACAACTTCGCGGCGCTCGTCGCCGACCCTGCGCGCCTTCCCTTCGCCCGGGCGTCCTTCGACGGCGCGGTCTGCAGCGCAGCGTACTGGCACTTCCCGGCCCGCCTCGAGACGCTGCGAGAACTCCGCCGCGTGCTGCGTCCGGGCGGGCGCTTCGCCTTCAACGTCCCCGACTCCCAGCTCGAGGACGGCGACGGCGTGTCCCCCGCGCCGCTCTTCGTCGCGCTCGCGGCTGAGGGCCGCCGCCGCTTCGGCGGAGCTCCCGCCCCCGCCGGCCCCGTGCTCTCGCTGGCGCGCCTCAGCGCCGAGGCCGAGGACGCCGGCCTCACCGTCCGCGGCAAGGCGCGCGTCGACGTAACGCCCACGCAGGCGGAACTCGCGCTCCTCGCGGAGCTCGCGCCCTTCTCCGCGCGGCTCTACCCGGATCGGGCCCAGCGCGACCGCGCGACCTGGGTGCGCGCGGCACTCGCACGCGTCTCGGCCGAAGAGACGAGCCTCGTGCGCTTCTTCACGATCGTCCTCGGGCTAGACTGAGCGGGCTCTTCCGCGGAGACGGACCATGCTCGACGACGGCTCGCTCCTCACGATCTTGCTCATCGCGGTGGCGGTACTCGCCTTCGCGTCGTGCGGCGGCCCCGCAGGTGACGCGCGCCCCGCGGATTCCCAGGCGCCGCCGCCACGCTCGTGGGCAATCGCGATCCACGGCGGCGCGGGGACGATCCCTCGCACGATGGACGAGGCGACCCAGCAGGAGTTCCGCCGGGCGCTTGCGAACGCGCTGACGCTCGGGCAGGTGATCCTCAGCGAGGGTGGCACCGCGCTCGACGCGGTCGAGCAAGTCGTCGCCGCGATGGAGGACGACCCGCTCTGGAACGCCGGCCGCGGCGCCGTCTTCACTGCGGACGGCAAGCACACCCTCGACGCGGCGATCATGGATGGCAGCACGGGTGCGTGCGGCGCCGTCGCGGGGCTCGAGACCGTGCGCCATCCCATCCAGCTCGCGCGGCGTGTCATGGAGCGCTCGCCGCACGTGTTTCTCATCGAGGATGGCGCGGAGAGCTTCGCGCGCGAGCAGGGACTCGAGATCGTCGACAACGCGTTCTTCTCGACCGAGCGGCGCCGGCAGCAGTGGGAAGACGCGCAAGCGAAGGACGCGAACGCCCCGGCCGTCCCCAACGAGGCACCCGCCACGCCGCAAGCGACAGGCGGCGACACCGGCGACGGCCACGGCACCGTGGGCGCCGTCGCGTTCGACCGCTACGGCAACCTGGCGGCGGCGACGTCCACGGGCGGCATCACCAACAAGCGCTACGGGCGCGTCGGGGACGTGCCGGTGATCGGCGCGGGCACCTGGGCCGCGAACGCCACCTGCGCGGTCTCGTGCACCGGCAAAGGCGAGGAGATCATCCGCCGCGCCGTCGCGCACCAGGTGTCGTCGCTCATCGCGCTCGGCGGACTCTCGTTGCAAGAAGCCGTCGCTCGCGTGATCGCCGATCTGCCGCCCGGAACCGGCGGGCTCATCGCGGTGTCCCCCAATGGCGAACTCGCGCTCGCGTTCAACAGCGAGGGCATGTACCGCGGCGAAGCGCACAGCGACGGCGAGTTCGAAGTCTCGATCTGGTAACGAGGAGGCACGCGCGATGAACGAGGCGATGCTCTACGACCGCACGCAGGTGGGCTCGATTCTCATGGCCGGCAACGCGCTGCTGATCTTCGGCCTGCTCCTGCTCTCGAAGATCGACGAGGCGCGCGCGAGCGGTCTCATCGTCGCGGGCGTGCTCGCCTTTTTCATTCTGATCTTCGGCTGGATGCGCGTGCGCGTCGGCGAAGGGTTGCTCGACGTCCGCATGGGCATCGGCTTCGTGCGCCGCCGCGTGCCGCTCGCCGAGATCCGCTCGGCGAGGGCCGTGCGCAACTCGTGGATGCACGGCTGGGGGCTGCGCTACGCCCCGTGGAACGGCTGGACCTTCAACGTGCAGGGCCTCGACGCGGTCGAAGTCGTGCTCGCGTCCGGCCGTCGCTTCCGCGTGGGGACCGACGATCCGCAGGGCCTCGAGCAGGCGATCGTCAGCCGACTCGCGCGATGAGCGCGCTGCCGTAGCGCAAGAGCATCCACACGCCGACCGCCGCGACGAGCACCGAGAAGACGCGCACGAGGCGGTTCGCGGACCAGCGCGCCGCGTAGCGCGCGCCGAGCCAGCCGCCCGCGAGCGAGCCCAAGACGAACGGCGTGACGCGATCCCAGGGCACGCCATCGAGCGCGGAGAGCGCGCCCGCAAGCGCCGCCACCGAGTTGATCGCGATCACCGCGAGCCCTGTGCCGATCGCCTCGCGAATCGGCAGCCCGCCGGGGCCACAGAGCGCGGGCATGATCAGAAAGCCGCCGCCGATGCCGAGAAATCCCGAGAGCAGTCCGACGCCCGCGCCATACGCGGCGAGCTTCGGGCGTCCCGCCAGCGCGGCGGTCGCCGTCGGCTCGGCGGGCGCGCGGACCATGCGCGCCGCTACGTAGAGCATGAGCAGCGCGAAGAGCGTCATCAGTAGATCGTCCGGCAGCAGGCGACCTGCATGGCCGCCGAGCGCGGCGAAGACGACGCCGCTGAGCGCGAAGATCCCCGCGTGACCGAGATGCACGTGGCCGTGCCGCCAGTGGTTGACCGTGCCGAGCGCGGCGGTTGCGCCGACAGAGACCAAGCTTGCGGCGACGGCTTGGTGCGCGTCGAGGCCGAGGAGCACGACGATCGCGGGGAGAGTCAACACGGACCCGCCCGCCCCCGTGAGGCCGAGCATGAACCCCGTGAAGAGCCCGGCGGCCACGAGGACGAGGGTCGCGAGGACGAGCGAGAGCACGCGGGATTATTGGCGCGGGGTGGCCGGGGTCGCAACGTTCGATGTATTCCGCTAACGGCCGGTGTCGTCGCTATCGTCGCCGCCGTCGAAGTCGTCGATGTCGTCGGTGATGGGGGTCGCGCGCTCGATCCCGGCGCCGATGCGGCGCACGCGGCGCACGCGGTACTGGAAGACGTCCTCGCGGAAGTAATGCCCCGACACGTCGAGCGTCATCGATTCGCGATCGATGGCGCCGAGGTCGAGATCCGCGACGAGGATCGTCTCCTCGTCGTAGACCGGCCCGGCGATGAGTTCGCCCCGCGGTCCGATGATCGTCGAGCCGCCGTTGATCACGAAGGCATCGGGATTCGCGTCGAAGGGCGCGGGCTTTTCCATCTCGTCGGGCAGGTCGGCGCCGAGGAAGATCGATCCCGCGGCTAGCACGAAACAGCGCCCCTCGAGGGCGTAGTGGCGGCTTGCGATCAGGTGGTGCTCTTTGAGCGATGGCCACGCGGCGATGTGGATCTCCTCGCCTTCGTCGTGCATGACCTGGCGCGCCATCGGCATGAAGTGCTCCCAGCAGATCAGCCCGCCGACGCGCCCCGCGTCGGTGTCGACGGCGCGCAGGCCCGCGGCGTCGCCGTGGCTCCAGAGCAGGCGCTCGGTGTAAGTCGGGACGAGCTTGCGATGGTGATTGACGAGCGCGCCCGTCGCGTCGAAGGTGAGCTGGCACTGATAGACCGAGCCGTGCCCCGGGCCGCGGCTCACGCGCTCGTGAGCGCCGATGACGATGACGACGCCCAGTTCGCGCGCGAGCCGGGCGAGCGAGTCGGTCTCTTCGCTGGGCACTTCGATGCTGGACGCGCGCAAGCGGGCGTAGAGCTCCTTCGCCGGCTCGTGATCCCAAAGCGCCGCCGAAGGGCAGGTGTCGACCCAGGCGGGATAACCCGAGAGCCACGCCTCGCCGAAGGCGACGAGCTCGGCGCCGTCGCGCGCGGCGTCGTCGATGAGCGACGCGGCACGCTCGAGGCTGGCATCGAGGTCGAGGACGACGGGACGGGCCTGGATGATGGCGACGCGGACGCTGCGTGCGGACATGGCGCTCTCCCGTGGGCGATCGCGTCCCTCGCGTCGAGGGCGCGCCGCGGCGAGCGCGCGCGTCAGAGCGGCGAGAGCCCCGGCGAGCCCGCGGCCTGCAGCCGTGAGGCGAGCGCTTGCAGCATTCTCTCCGGAAACACCCCGCCCGCGGCGAGCGCCGGCATGCCCTCTTCGAGCGCGCGCGCCACGGCGAGGAAGTCGCGCGGGACGGCGATCGCCTGCGAGCGGTCGCCCGACGAGCGCGTGCTCGCGAGCAGGCCCGGCAGATCGTCGATGTCGCGTCCGCGGACGAACGCCTGCGCGAGGCCGGCCAGCAGCAGATACGGATGCGCGGAGCCGTCCGCCAGCCGGAATTCGATCGTCGGGATCGACACCACGCGGCCGCTCTCGGCCATCGCCTGAATCGGCAGCCGGATGAGCGCGTGCCGGTTGTAGCGGCCCCACGTGACGGTATTGGGCGCTTCCTTGCCTTGAGTGAGCCGCACGAAAGATCCCTCGGTGCGATTGCCGAAGGCCATCAGCGCCGCGCCGAGCGTGACGAGTCCGCCGATGAGCTGCTGCGCCTCGGGAGGCAGCGCGGGGTCTTCCTTGGGCACGTCCTGATGCCGATGATCGCGCACGATCGACATGTGCACGTGCAGGCCGCTTCCCGCATGGCCCTTGCGCATGATCGGGTCGAACGAGCAGCGCATGCCCTCGCGCCGCGCGAGATTGCGCAAGACCCACTGCGTGAGCGCGATCGCGTCGGCGGCGCGCGGCAGGGGCGCGAGCGAAAGCTCGATCTCGTGCTGCTCCCAGATGAAATCGCCGCCATCGGCGGCCGGGATGTAGCCAACCTCGGAGTGCCCGTATTTGAGCGGCACGCCCATCTCAGAGAGCAGCGTCATCGCCTCGCGGCGCAGCGCTTCGCCGAAGACGAAGGGCGAAGTTGCGTGGTAGCCGCGATCGTCGTAGCCGAGGCTGGCGGCGTCGTCGACGCGCCGGCCGAGGAAGTACTCGACCTCGCCGAGCGCGTGGAGTTCGCAGCCGGTCACCGCCGTGACGTGCGCCGCGGCGCTATCGACGATCGTGGACGGCGATTCGGGCAGCGGGCGGCCATCGCGGCCGACGTGGCCGCAGAGCACGGCCAGCGTGGGGACGCGCGCGAA